>JAODLU010000025.1 GCA_025464125.1 Microbacteriaceae bacterium
CGCGGTGTTTGGGCAGCATGTGTCGCAGGGTTCCATAAAAAGCCTGATCGGAGACGCGGACGCCTCGGCGCCGCTGCGCGAGATCGGCAGGCGCAAAGCCCGAAAGGGTCGCATCACCGACGGAACCGGATTCGTGGGCACGGCCGAGCAGACTGCGGACTTCATCGAACACCTCGGCGACACCGCCGACAACGACGGCTTCATCTTCTGGGGCGACCTGCACCCCGTCACAGTGCACACGTACCTCGACCGGCTCGTGCCGGAGCTGCGCAGGCGGGGTGTGCTGCGCGACAGCTTCGGTGCAGGCGGGCTTCGGGCAAACCTGAACGACTTTTAAGTGCGGTGACGTCTATACCTGGCGTAACACTCTGCCTATTGCGAGCAGCGGCTGTTACTTTGATCGCGTAGCGACGCTTACGCAGGCCGCTCAGGTGCGACAGCCGAGCCCGGCACCCGCCCGCGTGAGACCCCGTCGATTCGGCGTGGTCACAATCCGTGGGCCATCCGGCTCACGGTCCCTCTCCTCCAGGGCGGCTCGGCATGGCTATCGAACAGGCGCAGGTGACGGGCATCCCGTTCTCCTTCGAGCTGTACCCGCCGCGCTCCCCGCTCGCAGGAACGCTGTGGGACACCATCCGCAGGCTCGCCGACACTAGCCCGGAATTCATGTCTGTCACCTACGGAGCCAACGGGTCGTCGAGGCAGAGTTCACTCCGAGTGCTGCGGCACCTGAAGGAGGAGACCGGCGTGCATCCGCTCGCCCACCTCACCTGCGTTGGTTCATCCCATCACGAGGCAAACCGCCTGGTTCGCGAGTTTCTCGACGCCGGCATCACCAGCTTTCTGGCGCTGCGAGGCGACCCACCGGAGGGAGCCGCAGAGGGAGACGACTTTCTCGGTGACCTCGGCAGCGCGTCGGAGCTCGTGCAACTCATTCATCGCGTGCAGACCGAGAGGGCACAGTACGCGACGATCACCTCGCGCGGTGGCGGTGGCGGCGGGCGCATACCCGATCGCCGCGAGAAGGTGCGGGTTGCAGTCGCAGCGTTTCCCAACGGGCACCCGCGCTCGAGCGGCTCCCAGCAGGACGTCGACACTCTCATGGCCAAAGAGGTTTCCGGCGCGACAATGGCGATCACGCAGCTGTTCTTTCACGCTGAGGACTACCTCGGCTACGTCGAGCGGGCGCGAGCTGGTGGCGTCACGATCCCGATCCTGCCCGGGCTGATGCCAGCCACCACTCCTGGCCGGCTGGAACGCATCCTGCAACTCACCGGCGAGCGCCGACCTGACGAGCTCTCCCGCCAGCTGCACTCCACGGATTCGGCCGACCAGCAGCTCGAATACGGCGTCGAACACGCGACGACCCTCGCCGGGCAGGTGCTTGCCGACGGGGCTCCGAGCCTCCACCTCTACACGTTCAACCAGCACCAGGCAGTTCTCTCGGTTCTCGAGAGGGTAGGCCTCGTGTCCACGACATCCGGCACCACCACAACCATCAAGGAAAAACTATGAGCGCCTCAGCCTTCCCCACCGGCAGCATCCTCGGCTATCCCCGCATCGGTCGTCGTCGTGAACTCAAGAAGGCTGTTGAGGCCTTCTGGGCCGGCGCGATCTCCGCCGAGCAACTCGAGGCGACCGCCGCTGACCTCCGCGCAGTCACCCGCGAGCGCCTGGTGTCGCTCGGGCTCGGCAAGACTGACTCCTCCATACCCGAGGCGTTCTCCTACTACGACCAGGTGTTGGATGCCGCGATCACCGTCGGCGCCGTTCCCACCCGTTTCGAGTCGCTTGTGAAAGCTGACGGCACCGTCGACCTGGCCGGGTACTTCACCATCGCGCGCGGCGAAGGACAGAGCACCCCGGCAGAGATGACCAAGTGGTTCGACACGAACTACCACTACCTCGTGCCGGAGGTCGGCCCTGAGACCAACTTCCGCCTGGCGTCCGACCGGCTCATTCGTGAGGTCGCAGAGGCAACCGCGGCCGGCTATCGCACCCGCCCGGTGATCGTCGGACCGGTCACCTTCCTCGCGCTCAGCAAGGCGAGCGAGTCAGCACCGGCCGGATACCAGCCTCTCGACCGTCTCGACGACCTGCTGCCCGTGTATGCCGAAATGCTCGCCGCGCTCTTCGCCGTCGGCGCGGAGTGGGTGCAGCTCGACGAGCCAGCCCTCGTCAGTGAGAGCATCGACGTTGCCCGTGAAGAGCTGCTCACCGCCACAAAGAAGGCGTACGACCTGCTCGCCGCGGTGACCACCCGCCCCCAGATCTTCGTGGCTGCGCCTTACGGCAGCCTGGAGGATGCCCTGCCAGTGCTCGAGTCGACCGCGATCGAGGCCATAGGGCTCGACCTCGTCAAAGGCGAACTGCCTGAGGGCTTCCACACCGACAAGACGCTCGTTGGCGGCGTGATCGACGGGCACAACATCTGGCGGGGCGACCTCGCGGGTGCGTTCGCGAAGCTCGAGAAGCTGCGTTCGTCGAGCGACTCAGTGGCGGTCACCAGTTCGACCTCGCTGTTCCATACCCCGCACGATGTCGACGACGAGCCACTGCTCAGCGACCAGCTGAAGAGCTGGCTGGCATTCGCCGACCAGAAGACCGTGCAGATCGCCACCCTGGGCAAGGGACTGGCCGACGGAGCCTCAGCCATCCAGGCAGAGCTGGATGCCGCCACCGCGGCCCTCGACGACCGTCACAACGCTGCGGGCGTGCGTGACGACGCAGTGCGTTCGCGTGCGGCTTCGCTCTCAGCACAGGATTTCTCGCGCGGCGACTATGCGGCGCGCCTCGCCGCCCAGGACGCGGCCCTCGGGCTGCCGTTCCTGCCGACAACCACCATCGGATCGTTCCCTCAGACGGGTGATATCCGCAAGAAGCGTGCGGCATTTGCAGCCGGTCGCATCAGCGAGCTCGAGTACAAGGAGGCGATGCGTGCGGAGATCCGCAACGTCGTCGAACTGCAGGAGAAGATCGGCCTCGACGTCCTCGTGCACGGCGAGCCGGAGCGCAACGACATGGTGCAGTATTTCGCCGAAAACCTCGACGGCTTCGCGGTGACCCAGAACGGCTGGGTGCAGTCATATGGCAGTCGCTGTACGCGCCCGTCGATTCTCTGGGGCGATGTCTCGCGCCCGGCACCGATCACTGTCGAGTGGTCCACCTACACGCAGGGCCTCACATCGAAGCCGGTAAAGGGCATGCTCACCGGCCCTGTCACGATCCTCGCGTGGTCGTTCGTGCGCGAGGACCAGCCGCTGCGAGACACCGCGAACCAGGTGGCGCTCGCCCTGCGCGACGAGATCGCCGACCTCGAGGCTGCCGGCATCGGCATCATCCAGGTGGACGAGCCAGCCCTCCGCGAGTTGCTGCCCCTGAAGAACCGGGATCACGCCGACTACCTGGACTGGTCGGTGAATTCGTTCCGCCTTGCGACCTCTGGCGTCGAGGAGAAGACGCAGATCCACACGCATCTCTGCTATTCGGAGTTCGGCGTGGTCATCGACGCCATCGACCACCTGGATGCAGACGTGACCTCGATCGAGGCCGCACGCTCGAAGATGGAGGTCGTGCCGGATATCCAGAGCAGCGGTTTCGGCAGGGGCATCGGACCTGGCGTCTACGACATCCACTCGCCACGAGTTCCATCAGTCGATGAGGTCATCGAGTTGATCGACATCGCGCTCGGCTCGATTCCGAATCGGCAGGTGTGGGTCAATCCGGACTGCGGGTTGAAGACCCGCGGTTACGACGAGACCGTCGAATCACTGACCAACGTGCTCGCGGCGACGCGTGCAGTGCGGGAACGGGTCGCGAACTAGCCGCGGCGCGAGGCCCGCCTGCCATGAGGCTCGCTGGGTAGCGAGCCTCACAGCAGTCGGCGTTATACGGTTCGGCGACGGCCGATGAGGGTGAGTGCAGCGCCGGCGCTCACCAGCAGCAGCATCCCGAGCACGAGGCCGGTGGGAAACTCTGTTCCGGTGTTGGCAAGAGCGGGAACCGCCGCCGCCGGAGCGATCGGGTCGGCGGCGTCGTTCGCGGCGAGCGGGATGGGCTCGGTGACCAGCGGCCCGACCCCCTGATAGGGAAGGATGCCAGCACCCTGCGGCGTCGCAGTGGCGAAGTCAGCGCCAGCAACGTACGACTCGAGGTGATACTCCTCAAGATTGTCGATTCCGATCACGATCCAGAGTGTTCCGGCGGCGTCGAAGTCCCCGGCCCATGCGAAGTTGGTGCTGCCACCGAAGGCTCCGGCGATGCCCGTCATGGGGACGGGGGTGCTGACCGTGCCTGCAGTCAGATCGACCACCGAGTATGAGGTGAATTCAGGTGAGTTGTTCGTCGTCGGGGCGGTGAAAAGGTACGTGACGCCGGAGACCGGGTCTGTCGCGATTCCACTTGTTGTTTCCCCATTCACGGGGAAGGTAGCCACCGGGGTGACCTTGCCCGTGGCGACATCAATGGCCACGACTGCACCAGTCGTTCCGGCCTGGTCCCCGCTCACAACTGCAGTTGCGTAAAGAGCGCAGCCCGCGATTGTGTCCAGGTCGCCCACTTCTTGCAACGCCAGGTTGTCTGTGCCCGGATCGACGAACAGGCCGACCTTCGAGCCGAGGGCCCCGGTGGTGTGATCCCACGTTCTCAGTGTTGGCTGGCCGGCATCGGAGCTGACGGAGTAACCCTGGTCCTTACAGATCTCCATGCCGGAGGAATGGGGTGACTCTGCGAGGGTATGGGTCGGCAGAAGGGTGATCGCCGCGTTAGCCTTCGAGACCGTTCCGAATCCCCCGTCATTGTGTTCGTCGGTCGTGTATGCCCACGTGTACAGGTCCTGCGTGTCGGCGTGTGCGGCCATCGGAACTGCGACAAGAGCCAGCGCCCCGAAGGCGGCAACGGCGAAGAGAAAGGGTCGAGCTGTGGACATTGTGCGGTCCTTTCACGGGCCGGAAGTGTGAACAGCAATGAAGCGCAACTCACTGAGAAGTGACCTTACCTGTATATCGCCTCCCAATTTCGAGGACCTCGTACGTCGTGGACAAAAGCCCACCCCCGCATAAACCGGTGGCGAGCTACAAAAGTGCGCGATACTCGCCTTTCAACAAGAACTTCATTGGGGGGGCTCGTGCCGCAGATCCAACGCAGCATTTCGTCGTACGTTGTGCCGGCGGCGGCCGGCGTTGTGCTGCTTGCGGGCTCGGTTGGCCTTGGGGCCATCGGCACCGTGCAAGGCCAGGCCGCGAACGACTATGCCGGCGCGAAATCGTCGCTCAGTCATGCACTCGACGCCAACCGCATCGCGATGCGCAGCTATTCGTCGGCCCAGGCGGCATTGGCAACGCTCACGACTACCGAGGCAGAGCTGGTGGCCTCGCTCGGGCCAGCGCTTGACCCAGCCTCGACGACGACCTTCGCGGGTGTGGTGAAACTGCATGCTCCAGCCGCAACTGCTTCGATTTCGCCCGCCGTGGCCACGACCTACCCTGACCCGTCAAACACAGCCGGATACCGATCGACAGCTGCATCCTTCGAGAGAGACCGCCAAACGATCGCCAAAGCGACCGCCGCCGCAGACGCCGCTACGAGGGCGCTGACGGCAGACATCAGTACCGCAGCCGAAGCAGGCTCCGCACTCATCGCACGGATGCCCGCAACTGCGGCCGCAGTCGTGGCGGGTTACCCTCTCGCCGACGGCACCTCCCAGGCAGTGTTCGGCAAAGCAACAACGGGCAGCTACGTCTTCTCAGCGGGACCCGGAGTGACATGGGCAACGGCAGTGGATTACCAGGACACCATACTACGCGCGTACCAAAGCGCGATTGGAGGCCTGGCCGCAGCGCAGGCCAGCGGCCAGGCCGCAGTTGATGCAGCCGCGGCCGCAGAGACGGCCGCGGCGAACGCGAAGAAGCACTCCAGCAGATCCGGCTCAAGCATCTCGCTGGGGCGGCCGCCCCCCGTGCAATATGCGGCCGGACACACTCCCTATACCAACTCGAACTATCAGCCCGGATGCACTGGCGTCTACTGGGAAACCCGTTTCTTCATCGAGGACTCGGTGACCCTGCTGTCGTATGACTTCCCCTTCACCTACACGACAGGTTCCAGCGCGTACGGCATCATCTTCACGATCTACAACTGCTCGTAGGGAGCACTCCAGGCTGAGGAGCTCAGGCAGCGTCCTCGCCCTGCACGGCGTCCCGTGCACG
>JAODLU010000185.1 GCA_025464125.1 Microbacteriaceae bacterium
CGCTGCTGGTGTCAGGACTCATCGAGGGCTTCGTCACCCGGCAGGCGTGGCCGTGGCCGATCAAGATCGGCATCGGTACGGTGGCGCTCGCCGCTTTCGTCACCTACCAGTGGGTGGTTGGACGCAAGGCCTTCCGTGCTGGCCAGACCGGAGACCTCACCGAGTTCGAGGCCGGCGCCCGCAGGATTATCGCGAGCTGAGCTCGCGCCATCCGGGACGCCGGCCTCGACCGGTTGTGCTGGCCTGCTAGGCCGTTTCGGCGACTGTGCTGCCCTCGCCGGCGAGGTCGAGCGGCTCGAGGTATGAGTTGTTGCCCGGCGTGCGGTCGAAGAGGTACTTGAACGTGAAGCCCGCGATTGCCGCTCCGACGATCGGCGCCACGATGAAGAGCCAGACCTGGATGAGGGCGTCAGGGCCGCCGTAGATAGCAGTCGCGATGGAGCGTGCGGGGTTCACACCAGCGTTGCTGATCGGGATGGCGATGAGGTGGATGACAGTCAGCGTGAAGCCGATCGCGATCGGGGCAAAGCCTGCCGCCGCGCGCAGGTGGGTGACCGAGAGGATCACGTAGACGAAGAGCGCGGTCAGCACCAGCTCGGTGATGGCTACTGAGAGAAGACTGAACCCGCCCGGCGAGTGCGCGTCAAAGCCATTCGACGCGAAGCCGCCAGCGACCTGGGCGTCGAGGAAGCCCTTCTTGCCACCGGCCGCAATGGCAAACAGCAGGGATGACCCGGCGATGCCGCCAACGAGCTGGGCGACGATGTATGGCAGCACGTCTTTCCAGGGAAGGCGACCTGCAACGGCGACGCCGATGGTCACTGCCGGGTTGAAGTGCGCACCCGAGATCGGACCGAATGCGTACGCGCCGATGAGCACGACGAGGCCGATTGCGAGAGCCACGGCGAGGAATCCGATGTACGGGGCCGAGAAGAGCGCAGCGCCGATCACGCCGATGACAAGGAAGAATGTGCCGACTGCCTCGGCGATGAGCCGAGAGACGAGGGTCGGTGAGGGTTCCGTGAAGGTAGCCATGAGAAAGAGTCCTGTCAAAATTGATGCTGGGAATTGCCTGTAATTGCAGGGTAACCGAAGACCGCCCCGAAACGGGGGTGGCGCGTCAGAGTCGACCGGCCGCTTTCAGCTGGATGTATCGGTCGGCGAGAGCGGGCGGCAGGTCGGCCGGGGCGCCGGTCACAACCTCGGCTCCGAGCTGTCGCAGAGCGGTCGAGACCCGCGTGATGTCGAGCATGGCCCGTTCGGCGGCGGCCGCGCGGTAGATCTCGTCACGGCTGGCGCGCTCAGCTGTTGCAGAGAGCACCTGCGGATCTGTTACCGAAGACACGACCACGGTGTGGGCCCGGGTGAGCTGCGGGAGCACGGCGAGAAGGCCGCGCGAAGCGCCAGGGGCATCCGCAGATGTCATCAGCACCACCAGTGCGTGATGGCTCGTCACCGAGCGCACGAGCCCCGGCACGCTCGACCAGTCGGTCTCGATCAGTTGCGGGTCGATGGGAGCCATCGTGTCGACCATGCGCGAGAGCAGGTCTGGCCCGGTTGCGCCCTGCACCCGCCCGCGCACGCGCCTGTCGTAAATGACCATGTCGACCCTGTCCCCTGCGCGGCTGGCGAGGGCTGCAAGCAGCAGGGCGGCTTCGTATGCGGTGTCGAGTCGTGGTTCGTTGGCGATGCGTGCGGCGGACGTGCGGCCACTGTCAATCACGATGACAACCCGCCTGTCGCGCTCTGGTCGCCAGGTGCGAACCACGAGTTGTGGTCCGAGTCCGTTTGTCGGATCGGTCCTGCGTGCGGTCGCGCGCCAGTCGATGGAGCGCACGTCATCGCCGCGCACGTATTCACGCAGGCTGTCGAACTCCGTGCCCTGTCCGCGAATCATCACGCTGGTCTTTCCGTCCAGTTCCCGAAGCCTGGCGAGTCGTGATGGCAGGTGCTTGCGTGAGTTGAAGGGCGGCAGCACGCGGATGACCCCCGGCACGTCGATCGTCGCCTGGCGGGCAATGAGGCCAAAGGGCCCGAACGAGCGCAGGGTCACCTGCGCTGCGCGGCGCTCTCCGCGTCGGAACGGGGTCAGGGTGGTCACGACTGCCCTGCGCTCTCCCGCCGGCAGAAGCACACGTGCTCGCGTCGGTGTCGCCCCGGCCGACGGCTGCCAGCCATCGCGGACCACACCGCGCAGCGTGCGGCGCCCGGTGTTGGCGAGGTAAAGGGTGGATGGCACGCTCTCTCCGAGCCGAACCCGCTGGGGCAGGTCGCGATTCGGCACGACGGACCGGGGCGAGCCGGCGACAGCCAGATCCACAGCACCGATGACGATCACGAGCAGCAGCCACCAGGCAAGCCAGATCGGGTCACCGAAGAGCACGATCGGGATGACCCCGAGCGCAAGCAGCAGCACGAACCGGCCGGACAGTGCCACTAAATCGGCACCTGCACCTGCTGCATGATCGATCGCAGGATCGCGTCGGGCGAGACGCCCTCGAGTTCAGCCTCGGCCCGCAGCTGGATCCTGTGCCGCCAGACCGGAAGCACCATAGCCTGCACGTGATCGGGAGTAATCGCGCCTGAGGAGTTCAACCATGCCCACGCCTTGGCTGCCCCGAGCAGGGCGGTGGTGCCGCGGGGACTGACCCCGAGGCGCACCGACGGGCTCTGGCGGGTGGCTCTTGCGAGGTCCACGATGTACCCGACCACATCGGCGCTCGACCCGACATCGGCGACCTCGGCCTGCGCGCGCGCGATCGAGTCTGCGTCGAGCACGGCTGAGACACCCGCGGCGGCGAGGTTGCGGGGGTTGAATCCTGCA
>JAODLU010000193.1 GCA_025464125.1 Microbacteriaceae bacterium
CAGGAACTCGAGCCCTGCGCGCCCGAAGTCACCTGTGGCAATGTCAGAAGGCACTGCCCAGATCGCGCCAAGCGGAGTCCAGCCCAGCACTCTCGCAAGTGTCGGCCATGCGTCACTGCCGCGGAAAAGCGCACCGAGCCCGAAGAAGATAGGCCCGAGCAGCACCAGCGGAATGAACAGCAGGATGCCCCTGGCCTCCCTGAATCGCCGGCCAGAACCCAGCCCCGTGGCCATCGCCGCTACCGCCCGCGACCCCACCACGCAGGTGAGCGCGGCCACCGCCGCACAGATGATCGCGGCCAGCGCGGCGAGTGGATACCGCACCCAGGTCAGCGCGGTCGCAAGACTTGCGATGAGGGTGACGACGCCGGCGACGCCGAGCACCCCGCTGATCGCGAGCCCGGCGAGCAGCGTGTTCAGTGGGATGGGGAAGGTGGCGAGTCGTGACGGGTCGATGGTCTGGTCGACGCCCGCCGCTACGAGGGGCACGAGCATCCATCCGAGAATCGCGACGGAACCACCGATGACGGTGATGGTGCGGGCGATCTCGATCGACCCGAAGCTGAGCACGAAAAGCCCCGCCACGACGAGGCCGAGCACTACTACCCCGTAGACCGCGCCGAGCACTGTTGCAACGATCTGCCACGGGCTCTTCTTCAGCGAGTTGGCGAGAATCAGGAAGCGCAGGCGAATCAGATGCGCAACCATGCCGGACCCTCCCCGGTGCGACGACCGCCGACGAGCTCGACGAAACGGTCCTCGAGGGTTGAGCCCGCGCGCACCTCGTCGGTGGTGCCAGACGCGAGCACGCGCCCCTCGGCCACAACTGCGACGTGGTCGCACATGCGCTGCACGAGGTCCATCACGTGGCTGGAGACGATGACCGTGCCACCCGAACGCACGAAGCCTTCCAGGATGTCGGTGATGTTCGCAGCAGAAACCGGGTCGACGGACTCGAACGGCTCGTCGAGCACCAGCAGCTTCGGGGCGTGCACGAGTGCGCAGGCCAGGGCGATCTTTTTCGTCATGCCGGCCGAATAATCGACGACGAGGGTGCCGCCGGCGGCCTCGAGGTCGAGCAGCTGAAGCAGGTCTGCCGTGCGCTCCGTGACGGTCTCACGGTCCATGCCGCTGAGCAGTCCCGCGTACGTCACGAGCTGCGTTCCCGTCAGCCTGTCGAACAGCCGCACCCCGTCACTGAGCACGCCGACGAGCTTCTTCGCCCCCAGCAGGTCATGCCAGACATCCACCCCATGAATCCGGATGTCGCCAGCATCCGGCCTCAAAAGTCCCGTCGCCATCGACAGGGTCGTTGTCTTGCCTGCGCCATTCGGCCCGACGAGTCCGAAGAACGAACCCCCCGGAACCGTGAGGCTCAAGTCGTTGACTGCCACCTTGTCGCCGAACCTTTTAGTCAGGTTGCGGATCTCAAGTGCAGGGCTCGTGTCTACCATGGCTCTCCGTTCACGCGGATTGTCGAGATGGTTGCTTCGTACTACCCACGATACCCGTGCCCCTGAAGGGGGGTAGGGCGGGTCTACAGGCGGGACGCCACCAGTGCCAGCGAGGGGTTGGTTGCGCTCGAACCATCCGCGAACAACACTGTCGGCACAGTCTGGTTGCCGCCGTTCAGGCTCTCGACGAGGGATGCCGTGCCCTCAACTACTTCGATGTTCACCTCTGTGTAGGAGATGCCGGCCGAATCGAGCTGGCTCTTCAGCCGCTTGCAGTAGCCGCACCAGCTCGTGGAGAACATGGTGATGGCGCCGGCCGGGGGAGTGAAGTCCATGGGTCAAGCGTACGTCGGGGCGGCTGGCCGACGGCCGGATGCCCGTGACCTGCCCCCTTCCGCCCGCGGGTGCCCGCGCCCTGTCCCGCTTCCGCCCGGCCGGGGGTGCTCGCGCCCGTGCCCTCAACCACAACTTCCACCCCGACGCGCCTTCTGCCGCCCTACTTCCGCTGCGCAAGTGTTCACGGATCAGGACGGACGGCCCTTTTGCGGCGTGTCAGGCCTGCGGATGCGGCGTGTCGCCCCGTGCGTCCTGATCCGTGAACGGTTCGGCTGCAGGAACCGGCTCGACGGGGGTAGCCGTGAACGGTTTGGCCGCGGAACCCGGCTCGACGGATGCCGCGGCGGAGGTGTCCGCCACCGGGCTGGCAGGCACAACCGGCTCGTCCCCCACACGCCGGTGCACCCGGTACACGACCACCGGGATCAGCACCAGCGACCTCAGGTCGATGAGCGCGTGTGCCACAATCGCCGCGAGGATGCTGCCGGTCGCCAGGTAGATCGCCATGAGCAGGCCGCCGATCAGCAGCGTGCCCACGACGCCGGGCACCCCCTGGTACGCGTGCAGCAGCCCGAAGATCACGACGCTTGCGACCACGGCCACGGTCGCGTTGCCGCTGACGCCGAAGATGAGTGCGGGCAGGGCGAGGCGAAAGAGCAGCTCCTCCACAAGGCCCGCGTTGAGCGAGAGTGCACCGCCGTACCTCAGCTCCGCACGGTTGCGGGGCAGCAGGGCGGCCACGTCGCCGAGGGCCGCGATGTCCTCGGTGTTGCGAGCCAGGTACACCAGCAGCACCGTGCCACCCACGAGCACGACCGCAACACCCAGGGCAATGCCGGCGACGAGGGTGCCGTCGAGACTCGAGAACCAGCGGCCAACCGGCCATCCGCGAACCGCATCGAGCAGCAGCGGCACGAACTGCCATGCGAGCAGCAGCACGATGACGGATGCCCCACCGAACGTCACGAACGAGGCGATCAACCATTTGCGAAACATGCGCTGGCGAGGAGCTGTCGTCTCGAACCGCTTGAACCGCTGGTACTCGCGGCGGTCTTTACGCAGTGCCCGCAGCACGAGCCCGGCGAGCAGGGCCGCCAGCACGATCCCAAGGATCCAGGGGGTGAGCGGCCAGGTGGGGGAGAGCACGTCCTATTGTCGCTCTATGAACATTGTCGCTCTATGAACATCCACTCTTCCTCTACGGTTGCCGTCAGCGCCGTGCTCGTCGGTGACGTGCGAATCGGGCAGAACAGCCGCATCCTGCACGGTGCGATTCTCGATGCGGGCGACGGCACGATCACGATCGGGGACTACGTCACGGTGATGGAGTTGGCGGTACTGCGAGCCACCAGGCGGTTCCCGCTCACCATCGGCGGCCACTGCATCATCGGGCCGCACGCGAGCATTACTGGCGCCACCATCGATGACGAGGTTTTCGTCGCGACCAACGCGAGCGTGTTCCCCGGAGCGAAGCTCGGGCGCGGCAGTGAGGTGCGCATCAACGGGGTAGTGCAGTTGCGGTCGGTGCTCGCGCCGGGCGACACTGTGCCGATCGGGTGGGTAGCTGTGGGCGATCCGGCGAGCATCCTGCCGCCTGGCAGTCACGATGAGATCGACGCCATCCAGCGGCCGCTCGACTTTCCGGGCTTCGTGTTCGGCGTCGACCGCAGCGCACCGGATGCGATGATCCAGCTCACCGAGCGCTACTCGCGATCCCTCGCATCCAGTAACCCGCGGGAGGATTGACCACATGACCGACATCGTTGTGACCGCGCATCCGAAACTCGACGAGCTGATCGCCACCGCCGAGTTCCTGCGAGCGCCCGGCGGTTGCGCATGGGACGCCGAGCAGACCCACGAGTCGCTCGTGCAGTACCTCGTCGAGGAGAGCTACGAACTCGTTGAGGCCATCGAGACCGGCACCCGCGACGATCTGCTCGAGGAACTCGGTGATGTGCTCTACCAAGTCATCTTCCACTCCGATCTTGCTGCTCACACGCCAGGCGAGGAGTTCACGATCGAGGATGTCGCCGCTCACATGACCGCGAAGATGGTCGGCAGGCACCCGCACGTTTTCGGTGCCGAGGTGGCAGGCACTGCAGACGAGGTTGTCGCCCTCTGGGACAAGCGCAAGGCGGTCGAGAAACCGCACCGCACGAGCGTGCTTGACGGCATTCCGCAGGGCATGCCGGCGCTGGCGCTGGCGGACAAGGTCATCGGGCGGGCCGCCAAGGTCGGGGTCGCGCCGCCGCCCGCGATCGAGGTCGAAGACGAGCAGGAACTCGGCGGCCTGTTGCTCGGAATCGTCGCCGCAGCGAAGGAGCAGGGGCTTGATGCGGAGCGCGCTTTGCGCTCTGCGCTCAGGGATCTGCAAAAACAAATCCGATTTGCCGAGGGCTCCGAACCTTGAAGCAGTGCCCTCCCCAACCCGAATGGGGAGGGCACCAAGCCTGGCGGACTGATTCGCTGAAACAGCAAGAGCCACACCAGGCCGAGGGCAGGGAATTACCCGATTT
>JAODLU010000207.1 GCA_025464125.1 Microbacteriaceae bacterium
CTGGTCGCTGCCGGGTCAAAGGCAACATCTTCGCCGACCGTGGCGCCACCGGCGACGAGAGCCTTCTTGACGTTGTCGTTGAGGCCCGATCCGTAGGAGTCGTTCTGGTAGAGGATCGATACCTTCGTGGCACCGTCTTTCAGGATCTTCTGGCCAAGAACGCGGCCCTGCAGAACGTCGGAGGGAGCGGTGCGGAAGAAGAACCCGTCGTCCGCGTAGGTGGAGAACGTCGGCGAGGTGTTCGCCGGGGAGATCTGCACTACGCCAGCCTTGGTGACCTGGTCGATGAACGACAGCGACACGCTCGACGATGCGGCGCCGATGATGGCGCTGACACCATCTGCAAGCTCTGCGGTCGCCGACTGGGTCGCGATGTTGGTCTTCGTGTCACCGGAGTCCTTGTGCTCGACGTCTACGGTGATGCCCTTCTTCGCCTTGTTGATGTCGGCGATAGCCGCGTCAACGCCAGCGAACTCGGGCGGCCCGAGTACGGCGAGTGAGCCGGTCTGGGGAAGAATCGTGCCGATCTTCAGGCTGAGGTCTTTGCTCGGCGTCGACGGGGTCGACGAGGCGCAGCCGCTGAGGATGAGGGCGGTGGCGCCCAGGACGGCAATGCCGCTGAGTGCTCCCGTTATGGTCTTCGAGCGTGAGGCCGAAGAGGCCTGTGCGAATGCTCTCATTGTGCTCCTTGATTATGGAATGTGTTCACAACAGTGCAGCACCCTGCGGGCGCCACTGTCCTCACAAGCTAATCTGCGGATCGTGCGGGCACAATACAGCCGTGTTACGAGCACGTAACACGGGGCAATCGTTACCCTTCGTTACCTTTGGCCGGTTGTGTGACCGTTTCAGCCGAGAGCGTCGCCGACGCGGGCAAAGCGGTTGCCTGCGTCGTAGCGATACACGCCGAAGTGTGCAGGATTCGGGTCGCCATGGGAGTCAAGCGCGATCGCTCCGGTGAGCCCGTCATAGTCGATGTTGTCATGGGTCTTGAGGGCAGAAATGCATTGCGCGAAGTCGGTGCACTTGATGCCGCCGGCTGACACCGAGCGCAGGTTGCGGGCCACCGCGGCTCCCGACGTGCTGTGGGAAACTGTCGCCGCCAGTGCCGCGAGAATCGTCGCGTCGTATGCCTCAGCTGCGTAGAGCATGTCGCTGACGGTGGGGTCCACCGCCTTGACCCTGGCCTGGAAGGCCGCGTCTGGCGCGATTCCTTCAAGAAGCCCGTTGGCATTGTTCACCAGGCCAGCAGGCAGCGCCTGCGAGTAGTCGGCCATGCTGCCGCCGGTGAGCCAGAGTTTTGCGCCGCCAAGACCGGCAGCGGTGAGCTGGGTGATGATGGCCTTGTTCTGCTCGACCGAACTGAAGGGGCTCACGAGCACCGTGGCATCCGGCGCCGCTGCTGTCACCGCTGCGACGATGGGCGCGAAGTCAGCGGTGCCAGTGGTGAAGCCCTGGTCGGCCACGAGGGTCGTCTTGCTCGTGGCAAGCTTCGCGATGAGCGAGGCGCGCACGGCTGCGCCGCCGTCGTCGGTCAGGTAGATGAGCGCCACCTTCTTGCCCGCAAGGATCGTTGCGAGAGCGCCGCCCTCAGTTGCAGCAGAGGCGATCGTGCGAAAGAAGTAGCCGCTGTTGCCGAGCGTGCTCAGCCGCGATGACGTTGCAGCCGGACTGATGAGCGGGACGCCCGCTGCCGCAGCAAGCGGCGCGACTCGCACAGCGAGCACAGACGACGACGGGCCGATGACGGCCCCGGCACCTTTGGCGACCAGGTCTGCGAAGGACTGCTCTGCCTTCGTCGTAGTGGCGTCGCCTGAATCACCCGGCAGCACCTGCACCGGCTTGCCGAGCACACCCCCGGCCGAGTTGATCTCCCGCACCGCCGTCTCGACACCTGCAGCCTGGGCCGCTGCGATGAATGATGCGTTTCCTGAGACCGGCAGCAGAGTTCCAATGCGCAGCACGCCATCGCCTGAGACGGCAGGCGACGGGCTGGCGGACCCGCTCGTGTGCGGAACCGGCATTGGACCCGCCGAGCATGAGACGAGCGAAACGGTCAGCACAATGCTGGCCGATGTTGCCAGCAGGGCACGCGCGAGCGACACGAAAGGACTCCTCCGGCCGGGTAACGGGAATACCCGACGGGCACACGTTACCGGCCAGTCAGGCCTGCAGCGGCGAGGCGCGGCGCGAAGCCCTGCCAGTGACCAGGAGGTCGATGCTCAGAATGGCGAGCGCCAGCCACACCAGGCCGAAGCCGAACCAGCGCACAGCGGTCAACGCCTCATGCAGCACGAACGCGCCGAAAACGAACTGCAGCACAGGCGCGATGTACTGGATCAGCCCCATGTGAACGAGGGGGAGCCGTCGGGATGCCGCGGCGAAGAGCAGCAGCGGAGTCATCGTGATGACTCCGGCAGCCACCAGCTCGAGCGTGTGGGCGACGCCCTCGGTGCCGATGGTGAGTCCGCCTGTCGCGGCAACGACCACGAGCTGGATGACCGCGACTGGCACGAGCCAGGCAGTCTCGAGAGTGAGGCCGCTGACGGCATCCACTTTCGGTCCGACACTTTTCTTGACGAGTCCGTAGAGCCCGAAGGAGAAGGCGAGCGAGAGCGAGATCCAGGGAAAGGAGCCGTAGTTGATGGCGAGCACGAGCACGGCGATGACACTGGTGCCCACGGCGATCCACTGAAGCCGTCGCAGCTTTTCGCCGAGGAACAGAACTCCCAGGCTCACGGTGACTATCGGGTTGATGAAGTAACCGAGGGCGGTCTCGATGACGTGCCCGCTCAGGGCCGCGAAGACGAAGACCTGCCAGTTGATGTAGATGAGGCAGGCGGCCAGGGCCATCATGAGCAGGAGCCTTGGCTGCCGCACGATCGCGATGAACGCCGGCCAGGCCCTCGTGACCGTGAGGATCAGCAGGCAGAAGACGATGGAGAAGATGATTCGCCACGCCACGATCTCAAACGGGCTGGCCGGCTTCAGCAGCAGGAAATAGCCGGGCAGGAATCCCCAGAGAACGAAGGCCGCGAAGCCGAAGACGATGCCGAGCGTGTGCCGCGACCTGCCGGCAGGGTCATGAACGGGGCTTGGCACTCTCGAATGGTACGGGAAAGACGAAGGCCCGGCCGGAGTGAACCGGTCGGGCCGTCGTGCCGAAAACCTGCTTAGTGAACTACTACCGCGAGAACGTCGCGGGCGGAGAGTACGAGGAGGTCGTCGCCGCCGTACTTGACCTCGGTTCCGCCGTATTTGGAGTAGATGACCTTGTCGCCAACGGCGATGTCGAGCGGGACGCGGTTGCCGTTGTCGTCGATGCGACCCGGTCCAACAGCAACGACCTCGCCCTCCTGGGGCTTCTCCTTCGCGGTGTCAGGAATGACGAGTCCGGAGGCAGTGGTCTGCTCGGCTTCGACCTGTTTGATGACAATGCGATCTTCGAGCGGCTTGATGGAGACCGACACGGTTGACCTCTTCTTTCTAGTACTTCGAAAACTTCGGTTAGCACTTTCACTGCGAGAGTGCCAGAACTACTGTACGGCGTTGGCTGGCACTCATGCAACGTGAGTGCCAGTTGCTAGCGTTGGTACATGCAGGCATCCGAGCTGGTCGAACTCCTCTCTGTCGACGGCCTCCGCCTGCTCGACTCGCTGCCCCGCTATACGTCAGGCGCAGACATCCTCACAAGTGTTTCGAAGCTGCGGAGCGCGGGGCACTCCCCCACCCTCGTCGCCGCTGTGCTCAGCCAGTCGAAACTGCGCGCGAAGGCAGAGGGCAAATTCGGCCAGTTCGCCGAGCGGATGCTTTTCACGGAAGCCGGGCTTGAGCAGGCAACGCGACTGAGGGTGGCGGCGTTACACGCTGGTCGTTTCCAGGCAGCGGGGCTGGTGCGCATTGCCGACCTCGGCAGCGGAATAGGGGGCGACGCGATGGCAATGGCGGCCCTCGAGCTGCACGTGACGGCCGTCGAACTCGACGAGGTGACCGCCGCGATCGCCGCGTACAACCTGGCCCCGTGGGATACCGCGACAGTAGTGAACGCCGACGTCACGACTTTCGACATCAGTGGTATCAACGGCGATGGCTTCGACGGCGTCTACCTCGACCCCGCCAGGCGCACCGCCGGGCACCAGAACACCTCGCGCATCACCGACCCGAACGACTATTCGCCGACTCTCGGGTTCGCCTTCGAACTGGCCGAGCGCATGCCGGCGGGAATCAAACTCGGTCCGGGCATCGATCGGGAGCTGATTCCATCCGGCGCAGAAGCACAGTGGGTGTCTGTCGATGGGCAGGTAGTGGAACTCGGGCTCTGGTTCGGGGCGGTGGCTCGGCCGGGCATCCGTCGCTCAGCGCTGGTACTCGGTTCCCACGGCTCCGCTGAGTTGACTGCCGACGGAGACAGCGCCGATGTGGAGACCGGCCTGCTCGGTGGCTACATCTATGAACCGGATGGCGCGGTCATTCGTTCACGCCTGATCGGCGATCTCGGCAGAAGGCTCGGCGCCACGATGGTCAGCGACGGCATCGCGTACCTGACTTCGGACACCCAGGTGCAAACCCCGTTCGCCAGCTGCTTCAGGATCACCGACGTGCTGCAGTTCGACGAACGCTCGCTCAAAAAGCAACTCGCCGCACGCCACATCGGCACCCTCGAGATCAAAAAACGGGGAGTGGATGTCGACCCGGCAACCCTGCGCAAACGCCTGGCCCTGAAGGGGCCGGCAAGCGCCACCCTCTTCGTCACACGCGTGGCGGGCAGGCACACCGCCCTGCTCGCGGAACGGGTGCCTGCGCCTTAACGCTGCCTGACGCGCCTACGACGATGTGTAGGACGAGTCGTACGACGAACTGCCCGCGCCGGCGGCGATGGCGATGAACAACGCGATGACCAGGAACGCGATCGTGATTACGGAGATCGCGAGAGCGATGTAGCCCGTAATGAGTCCGGTCACCGAGAACGGCTTGCCCCACGGCTGGCGCTTGAGCCCCAGGTGCCCGGTGATCACAGCGGCGATGCTCGGCAGGATCCCAAGGCCGATGAACGACGAGATGATGGCGACGATACCGAGCACCATCGAGGCGATGCTGAGCCCCTGCGGTGGTGGCGGTGCGTACTGCTGGGGCTGGCCGTAGGCGGGCTGCGGGTAACCGGGCTGAGCGGGCTGCGTGTACCCAGGCTGCGTGTACCCGGACTGCGCATAGGCGGCAGGCTGCGCGTACCCGCTGGCCGGAGGCTGGTAGCCCTGGGGCGCCGCTGCCTCGACGGGCGGCACCTGCTGCGCATAGCTCTCGGAGGGTGCCGGGATCGGTGGGGTCTTGTGCTGCTCGTCGCTCATGGTTCTCCCTCGCCTGCTGTGTGACCCAAGGCTACGCGCCCGCCGGTTCCCTCGTGGCCGCGCTGCCGGACCCGTTCAACAACGAAGGGCCCGCGCTGAAGCGCGGGCCCTTCGATCAAACCAGGTTCTTAGTAGCCGTTCAGACTCGTGCCGGCGGTGCCGACAACGGCGGCAGCAACCACGGCCAGGATGATGAACAGGATGTACAGGCCCGTGAAGACGTAGCCGAGGATCGTGCCCCAGAGTGCCAGTCCGTGACCGGCCTCACCGGTGCGCTTGATCTGGCCGAGAGCGATGTGGCCGATGATGATGCCGGCGAGCGGCACGACGAACGCGGCGATGAGCGCGATGATCGAAAGCGTGTTGGTCTTCGGGCCCACCGGTGCTGCATAGACGGGCGGCGTAGGGGTAGTCATGGGTGAAACTCCTAAGAATTTGGTATGTGGATGACGTTGCTCATAGTGGCAGCCGCCTCATGGGGTGTCAATGAGGGTTAAGGCGTGTGTCGTCCCCCGGTGCGTGCCGGTCAGGCCTGGATCACCGTCACCGGCAGCGTCGAATCCGCACCGAATGCCAGCCCGGATGGTGCGTGGCCGGCTGCGACCAGTTGCGCACCGAGTGCCGCGATCATCGCCCCGTTGTCTGTGCACAGCGAAAGTGGCGGCCCGCGAAGCTCGATGCCCGCCGCGGCACAGCGCTCGGATGCCACCTCCCGAACCCGCGCGTTGGC
>JAODLU010000213.1 GCA_025464125.1 Microbacteriaceae bacterium
GCCGCTGCTTCTTGCGGTACGTGTTGATGAACGTGTTGGTGAGGATGCGGTACAGCCAGGCCTTGAGATTCGTGCCCTGCTGGAACTGGCCGAAAGCGGCGAACGCCTTGACGAACGTCTCCTGCACGAGATCTGCAGCATCTGACGGGTTGCGGGTCATGCGAAGGCCGGCAGCGTAGAGCTGGTCCATGAACGGAATCGCCTGCTCTTCGAACAGGTCTCTCACGTCGGCTACAGGCTCGACAATTTCGGCCGAGTCGGCTGATTCTTCGATCGGGATGCTCATCGTTCCCCAGCTTACTTCGCCGCGTGCGCGCGTCGCCGTGCGACCCTGGCGGGTGCTGGTGCGTGGGCGTTCGAGTGCGATGGTCACTGGGGTTTCCGTTCCTGGCGGCGTAACTGCCGATACCCTTGTAACCGATGCAGGTATTCAAGTATTCCGGGCCGGAGTTCAACCCCTTCGGCGACGACGAGCTGGTCGTCACCGGTCCGCCGGGGCCATGGCCTGCGCCCGTGGCATCCGGTCCACTGTCGGCGACCCTGTCGCTGCCGGGCTCCAAGTCGCTGACCAACCGCGAGCTCGTGCTGTCCGCGCTGGCAGACGGACCGTCGACACTGCGCGCGCCGCTGCATTCGCGCGACACCGCCCTCATGATCCAGGCGCTCAGGGCACTCGGCGTCTCGATCGTCGAACTGCCGGGTGACAACGAGTTCGGCCATGACCTACTGGTCACGCCTGGCGAACTGACCGGCAGCGCATCCATCGACTGCGGACTCGCCGGCACGGTCATGCGCTTCCTGCCACCGGTTGCGGCCCTGGCCCTCGGGCCCGTCGCGTTCGACGGTGACGAGGCCGCGAGAAAGCGCCCGATGCGCACCACGATCGACTCGCTGCGGATGCTCGGGGTAGACGTTTCTGACGACGGCCGGGGTCGCCTTCCCTTCAGCCTCTATGGCACGGGGTCGGTCGCGGGGGGTCTCGTGCAGATCGATGCGTCGGCATCAAGCCAGTTCGTCTCGGGACTCCTGCTCGCCGGCGCCCGCTTCACGAACGGGCTCGAGCTGCGGCACACCGGCAGCGAGTTGCCGAGCCTCGCCCACATCGCCATGACGATCGACGTGCTCGCAAAGCGCGGTGTGGCTGTCGAGAATCCAGAGCCTGGTGTCTGGATCGTGCCCGCTGGACCGATCGCCGGCCGCGAAGTGCACATCGAGCCCGATCTCAGCAACGCCGGTCCATTCCTCGGCGCGGCTCTTGTCGCAGGCGGTTCGGTCACGATCACGGGCTGGCCGCAGAACACCACGCAGGTTGGGGCGGAACTGCCGGGCATCCTGCAGCGCATGGGCGCAGACGTCAGTGAGGCGAATGGCGCGCTGACGGTCACTGGCAGGGGGCAGATCCACGGCATCACCCTCGACAACTCCAGTGAACTCGCGCCGACGATCGCAGCGATCGCAGCTCTTGCCGACAGCGAAACCGTGCTCACCGGCATCGCCCATCTCCGAGGCCATGAGACAGACCGGCTTGCAGCACTCGCCACAGAGATCAACGCGCTAGGCGGCGACGTGACCGAGACTGCTGACGGCCTGGTGATCCGTCAGGCACAGTTGCACGGGGGCCTCTGGCGCTCGTCTGAAGACCACCGCATGGCGACCGCCGGAGCCATCATCGGTCTCGCAGTCGAAGGAGTCGACATCGATGACATCGGCACGACCGCCAAGACTCTTCCCCAGTTCGCACAGCTCTGGACCACGATGCTTGGTCTCGACGCGCCGACAACGCCCGAGCTGCTGTAGCGCATGAGCTGGCTGCCCGAAGATGTCGACGACGATGACGACAAGTACGCGGATTACGAGGCCCGCACGCGCCCGAACCCGAAGGGCAATCGGGCACGAACGAAGATTCGCCCAGAGCACAGCGACGCGGTGACAGGCCGGGTGTTCACAGTCGACCGCGGCCGGTACTCGGTGCTGGTCGACGAGGGAACGCCAGAGGAACACGAGGCAACTGCATCCCGGGCCAGCGAGTTGCGCAAACAGGCGATCGTCGCTGGCGACCTCGTCGACCTCGTGGGCGACACCTCAGGCGACGACGGCACCCTTTCGCGAATCGTGCGCATCCAGCCGAGGGCCACCATGCTGCGACGAAGCGCCGATGACTCTGACGAGGTCGAGCGCATCATCGTGGCCAACGCAGACCAGATGCTCATCGTGGTGGCCGCGGCCAACCCCGAGCCGCGGTCGAGGCTCGTCGACCGTTACCTCGTTGCCGCATTCGACGCTGGCATCGCGCCCATTCTCTGCATCACGAAGACCGACCTGGCAGATCCAGCCGACTTCCTGGCAAACTTCGCCGGCCTCGACCTGTCGATCGTGACGAGTGGCGAGGGAGCAATGCCGACCGACGAAATCATGGGAATGCTGGTTGGCCACACGACCGTGGCCGTCGGGCACTCAGGCGTCGGCAAGTCGACACTCGTCAACGCGCTGGTACCGCGGGCGAACCGGGCGGTGGGGCGCGTCAACGCGGTAACCGGGCGCGGGCGCCACACCTCGTCGTCCACCGTCTCGTACCGCATCGGTGACGGCTGGATCATTGACACCCCAGGCGTGCGATCATTCGGCCTCGGGCACGTCAATCCCGACAACATCCTGCGCTCGTTCACTGACCTCGCGGCGATTGCCGAAGACTGCCCGCGGGGCTGCACCCACCTTGCGGATGCCCCGGACTGCGCGATCAACGAACGGGTAGAGGCCGGCGAGCTCGGCGAAATCGGGCGCCTGCGACTCGACTCCTTCCACCGGCTGCTGGCATCGCTTTCCAGCTAGAATTTGGCTGGAACCACCCTTCAGACCAGCACCGGGAGCGAATGAAATGGCTAGTGACACCGCAACAGAGCCCCTGGCAAAGCCGTTAGCCGGCCTGCTCTTCCTGCTCTTCTGGGCTGGCGCGATCGTGGCATGGAGCCTGTCTCACACTGTGCAGAATCCCCACGCCGGCGCATTCGTAGTCGACGCCGGCATCGTACTGGCCTGCCTCGGCTTCGCCGCCCTGTTCCTGCCGACAGTCGGCAGCCTTCGCAGCGCCATCATCGTCGGACTCGTCGGGCTCGCCTTTTTCGCCATCGGCGACTTCGGCCAGGTGCAGGTCATCACATATACGCTGAGAATCCTCGGGCCGCTGCTGGCCCTGTTCACCCCGGTGAACAACCTGGTGAAAGAGCTGTTCTAGGGCGTCTAAACCGCTGTCGCAGGCTGACGGTGCTGGCTACTTGAAGGCCTTCGTCGGGTCAGGGTGCCAGCTGTCCTTCGCGAAAACGACCGTGGTGTTGCGCGACGAGATGCGCCAGCCGGCGTCGGTGCGCACGAGGTCATCTTCATATTCGACGACCATGCTTGGCCCGGTCATCGCGATAGGCAGTTCGCCGGTGTTCGTGTAGTCGTAGACCGTCGTAGTGGTGATGCCGGTTGCGCGATCCGCCGACTCGAAGGTAACAACTCCGTGGCCGTTGACATGGCGCAGCACACGGTCGCCGCCAAATGCCTCACGCTTCATGAAATCGCGGATGCCGTCGTGGCCGACGATCGGGTCACGACGAGGTCGCTTCCAGCTTGCATCCTCGGTGAAGACACCGACGAAACGCTCGACGTCACGTCGGTTCACGGCTTCAGCGTAGGTGGCCCACAGTCGCTGGATAGCGCTGTCATTGATGAGCTCTTCGAGGGATTCTGGAGTTGATACGGCGGTCATGGCTTACCTTCCTTGGTAGACGACCTGTGCTGGCGCGGTTCGAGGTGGCGTCACCACCTCCCGCTTTCTGCATGCTATTTGGATTTGCGCGGCGGTGTCAAAGAGTCGCTGGCGACACCACCCGGAATCCCCAACAGGCGCCGGTGCACCGGTGCCCTAGCCTTGGGCCGTGACCGAATACTCAGTGCAGTCCGACCTGGCGCTCGCGCGGCAACTCGCCGACATGGCTGACTCGATCTCGCACTCCCGGTTCAGGTCGAACGATCTCGTTGTATCCATGAAGCCGGATATGACACATGTCACCGACGCTGACAAGGCTGTCGAGGCCGCCATAGTTGGCGCGCTGCATGACAGCAGGCCAGGAGATTCGATCCTCGGCGAGGAGTTCGGCGAAGAGGGCGAATCCCGCAGGCAATGGATCATCGACCCCATCGACGGAACGGCGAATTACGTGCGCGGCGTGCCGGTATGGGCGACACTGATCTCCCTGGCGATCGACGGGGTGCCGGTCGTCGGCGTCGTCAGCGCTCCGGCTCTCGGCAAGCGATGGTGGGCGGCCACAGCGCTCGGCGCGTTCGTGGACGAGACGCTCGGATCGGCGACCACGAGAAGCGAGCGGCGCATCCACGTGTCCCAGGTCGCTGCAATCGGCGACGCATCGATGAGCTGCAGTGGCCTGAAACGCTGGCACGATGCCGGCCGCCTCGACCAGTTGCTCGGGCTCACCCAGAGCGTGTGGCGCAGCAGGGACTACGGCGACATGTGGCCGTACATGATGGTCGCGGAGGGGCTCGTCGACATCGCCGGCGAGTTCGACATGAAGCCGTGGGACATCGCAGCGCTGATTCCGATCGTGCAGGAGGCAGGAGGCACATTCACCTCTGCCGACGGCCAGCCAGGACCGTGGAGCGGTTCGACGCTCGCGACTAACGGGCTGCTGCACGACGAGGTGCTGGCGCGGCTGCGCTGAGCTATTCAGTGCAGGCGCGGCTAATCCAGCGCTGACGTGGCCGCTGCCCTTCGACGGCGGTAGCCGATCAGGTCGACGAGCGCCACGATGAGGGTGAGCACGAACAACCCGAAGACCACGAGCAGCCCGTTGCGCAGCCCGTCGTGGAATGTGACGAGGGTTGTTGCCTTGCCGGTCTCGCTGTGGATAACCGAGTAGAACGTCGAGACGACCGCAGCGAAGCCGATGGCGTTGCCCACTCGCTGGCCGAGCTGCGTCATGGATCCTGCGACCCCGGCCTGCGTCACCGGTACGTCGGACAGTGTGATGGCCTGGTTCGGAGAGATCACGAGCCCGGTTCCGAAGCCCGCGACCGACATTGCGGCTGCGATGTACCACGGAGCGAGACCCGGGGGAAAGCTGACGGCGGCGAGCAGCACGAGCACGAATCCGACAATCGCGATGGCGACGCCGACTGGCACCAGGATCCTGCC
>JAODLU010000238.1 GCA_025464125.1 Microbacteriaceae bacterium
CATCTACCCGGAGGCGTCGACCAGTACCTGCAGTTGCGAGCCGGGCTCACGAGCAAGGGTGCGACAGTGCAGGAGTCGCACAAGGCGGCCGGTGGCAAGTCGGATGCCGGCACCAACTCGAAGGGTCACTCCAGGCTGCAGGGCGCCGAGCTTCGCAACGCCCAGAAGGAGCAGGGTTCGGTGAGCCGCAAGCTCGAGAAGGTGACGTCGAACATCGCATCGGTGCACGACAGGTTCGCGACGCACGACCAGTCGGACTATGCCGGGCTCGCCGAGTTGCAGAAAGAACTGGCAACTCTCGAAGCCTCGATGGGCGACCTCGAACTGCGCTGGCTGGAGCTCGGCGAACTACTCGGCGACTAGCTCGCTACCAGGTGCGCCCAGCTGTCGGGAGTCTCGGCGAGAAACTCGTCAAATGCCTGCGGTTCGTGGCCGGTGACTGCCAGCAGGTCGTTGGAGATGTCGTCGACCTCGCCGTTCGCGATGGCCGTGTACGTGGACACCCAGCCGTCGACCTCGAACGCCGGTGCGCCGTATGAGGCGCGTGACGCGTATGCCTGATCCAGCGTCTCGTCCACGAATTCGACCTGCCGACCTGACACGCGCGTGAGTGCTCGGGCGAATTCCGGCATGGTGAGGGCGGCCGGCCCGGTGAGGTCGTAGGTCGCGCCGGAGTGGGAGGAGTCGAGCAGCACGGCGGTCGCGGCATCCACGACGTCCCGGTCGGCCACCGCACTCAGCCTGCCCGACCCCGCAGGGCCGCGGATGACACCTTCGGCCGACGCGAAGTGCGGCACGATCTTCTGGTAGAAGTTGTCGCGCAGGAAGGTGAAGTCGAGGCCGGTCTCACGGATGCGCTGCTCGGTGTGGAAGTGGTCGCGCCCGAACGTGAATGTGCAGTCTGGCGAAGCGCCGAGGAACGACAGGTACACGATCCGCTTCGCCCCTGACGCCACGATCGCGTCGATGGCCGAGTAATGGTCAGCCATGCGGTCGGCGGATTCGCGAGCTGAGACGAGAAACACGGTGTGCGAGCCGCGCAGCGCGTCCGCCATGCGCGACGTCTCGAGGTAACTCGCGTCAGCTCGGCTGATCGGTCGCACGTCGGCGCCGGCCCTGCTGAGCGAGCCCAGCAACTGGCCGCCGATGGAACCTGTAGAACCTGTCACAGCGATAGTCATGGCATCAGGAACTCCGTCGCCCCCCGGCTCATTCCCGATGAGTGCGTACATGCACGGGTTCAATGATTGGATTGCATGCACCGGTTCACGAAGAAGGGCGGACTCCACGGCAACTGCAGGTGATCACCACAACTCGCTGACCCCGCCGAAGACTTTCGAGCTGGTGGCGAGGCTGCTGCGCGGGCAGATCATTCGTGGTGAGCTTCCCCCGAACGCGTCCCTGCCGCCGGAGACCGCGCTTATGGAGCGGTTCGGCATTTCGCGGCCGTCGTTGCGTGAGGCATATCGGGTGCTCGAATCAGAGGGTCTCATCACCATTCGCCGCGGTGCCCAGGGTGGCGCGCGCGTGCAGGCGCCGAATTCTGACTTTGCCGCAGGGTATGCGGGGCTCGTGCTGCAGTACCAGGGTGCGACGCTGCGCGACCTCGCGGATGCCCGGCAGATCATGGAGCCACCGGCAGCAGGCATCCTCGCTCGCCGCCGTGACCCCGCCGACATCGCCGCCCTCCGCGCCATCGTCGATGAGGAGGCCGAGCACGGCCGCGACATCCACTGGTACGAGCCGTTCCACATCAAGGTGGTCGAGCTGACCGGCAACCTCACGCTTGCTCTCTTCGCGCGCATGACCGGGCATTTGCTGCAGCTCGCGAAGGCCCGCTACATATCGCACGCGGATGAGGCCGGTCTGCCCGACGGTACGACGATGGTGGTGCTGGCCGAAAGGTCCCACCGCAAACTGCTCGACTTCATCGAGGCAGGCGATGCGGAGGGCGCCGAGGAGTTCTGGGCCAGGCACCTCGAGGCGGCCTCCGAACGACTGCTTTCGAGCTGGCCCGACGCGAAGGTCATCGAACTGCTGGGCTGACCGGCAGACGTCAGACGTCAGACGAGCCGAAACTGCGGGATCGTGACGTCGCCGACGTGGTCGTCGAAATGCACTTCCACTGCGTCCCCGACGTTCACCTCGTGCGGCTCTGAACCTGTTACGTTCGCAAACAGGTAGAGGCCGGGCTGCTCAACGAGCTCCACCATGGCCACGAGGTATGGCGACCCGGTGGCGAAGCCGGGCATCCGACTGCCGTGGGTGACGACAGTGCTGTAGACGGTGCCCCGCCCGGAGACCGCGCGCCAGCCGAGGGCATCGGATCGGTGACAGGTCGGGCAGAGCGGTGATGGCGCGTGGTTGTAGCGTGCGCACCGGTCGCAGAACTGGATGCTCAGCTCGCCTCTCGCGGCGGAGTCCCAGTACGGCCGAGTGAGGTCGTCGATTCCTGGCGCTGGTCGTTCGTCGATCGTCGGTTCTGTCATCGGTCTCAGCCTTTCGTGAGGATCATGGCGCTGCCGCGGGTGAAGCTGTAGCCGGAGACGAGTGCGACTTCGGCGTCGGCGACCTGGCGCTCGCCGGTGATGCCGCGCAACTGGTCGATGGCTTCTGCGACATTGTTCATGCCGTGGATGTAGCCCTCCGAGAGCAGGCCGCCGCCCGGGTTGAGCGCGACCGAGCCGCCCCGCGCGATGGCGCCGGATTCAACGAATGGACCACCCTCGCCTTTCTCGCAGAAGCCGAAGTCTTCGAGCTGGCTGAGCGCGGAGTATGTGAACGCGTCGTAGATGCAGGCGACGTCGATGTCGGATGCCCCAATGCCTGCGCGCCCGTACAACTCGTCGCGCAGGTACACCGGGAACATCTGCGTGATGTCCGGGTACTTCTCGTATGGCACCGTCGAGTGCGGCCCCGCGCCGTATGCCCATGACGAGATGCGCACCACCGGCTGTGCTCCTGTCGGCTCGCGGGAGATGATGATCGCCACTGCACCGTCGTTCTCCAGGCAGCAGTCGAGCAGGTGCAGCGGCTCCGCGATCGGGCGGGAGGCCAGGTAGTCGTCGAGTGTGAGCGGCTTGTCTTTCATGAAGGCGCGGGGATTCAGCTGCGCGTTCTCCCGCTGGGTCACCGCAATCATGCCCAGTTGCTCGCGGGTGGTT
>JAODLU010000244.1 GCA_025464125.1 Microbacteriaceae bacterium
GTGAACGGGCGTCCATACAGGTCACTTCCCGCCTCGATGTACCTGGTGTCGAGGCGTTCGAGCGACGCGTACAGCGGCAGCGTCATGAACGGGATGAAGTTGTAGGTGAGCCCGAAGACGACAGCGAACGGGGTGCCCGTGAGGTGGGCATCCGGTGCAAGAAGCGACAGTGCTTTGAGGCCGGAGACGACAGCTGACTCGTCTGACAGGAGTGACTTCCAGGCCAGCGTGCGCAGCAGGAAGCTGATGAAGAAAGGTGCGATCACGAGCACCAGCATCAGGTTCTGCAGCAGGGGCCAGCGCCTCACCTTCACACCGATGAAGTATGCAAGGGGGTAGCTGAAGAGCAGCGCGAAAATAGTTGCGAGCACTGCGTAAAGAAACGAGCGGGCGATCTGCGCGCCGTATGTGGTGATGGCTGTGCTGTAGTTCTCCCACTGGAACGCGGTCTGGTATTCGCCGATATCGCCGAATTCCCTGGGAGCCTGCAGCGAGGTGATGGCCAGCGAGACGAGCGGCACGAGAAAGAACAGCACCAGGTACAGGATGCCCGGCAGCAGCAGGAGGAGCGCGATTCGGCTCCTGCGCCTGGGTGCCTGCTCGGTGGGAGCGGCCCCGGCGAAGGCGGAGAATGCCATGTCAGTCCTCCTCGAGCTCCGACATGAGCGCGTGCTTGCGCTGTACCGCGATTGATGCGGTATCGGTGTCCGCGGCGAAACGCGGCTGCTCGGGCGCTTCGTCTTCGAGACCGAATCCGTGCTCGACCTTCCAGGAAACCCAGACCTCTTCGCCCTTAGCGACCGACGGGCCGATGTGCATGTTCTGTGCGAAGACGACCACCTTCGGCAGGCCGGGAATTGCGAGGATGTATGAGGTGCTGCCGCCGCTGAACGACACGTCGATCACCCGACCCGGACCGAGGATGTTCGTGCCTGCGGCATTTTTCGGCGCGGTAGTGTGCAGGCTCAGCTTCTCCGGCCGCACGCCGATGGTCACCCGACCCGACTGCCTGGCCGCCCTAGACTTCGGCACCATGATTTTGTTGCCATCGATGTCTACCGAGATGTGGTCGGCAGCGCTGGCCGCGACGTCTCCGGTGAAGAGGTTCGACTGCCCGAGAAAGTTGGCGACGAAAGCGGTTCGGGGCAGCTCGTAGAGCACCTCAGGGGCACCGAGCTGCTCGATCCTCCCCTTGTTCATGACCGCAACGGTGTCGGCCATGGTCATGGCCTCCTCCTGGTCGTGCGTCACATGCAGGAAGGTGAGGCCAACCTCTTCCTGGATCGACTTCAGCTCGAGCTGCATCTGTCGACGGAGCTTCAGGTCGAGCGCGCCGAGCGGCTCGTCGAGCAGCAGCAGGGCAGGGCGGTTCACGACAGCTCGCGCCAGCGCGACTCGCTGCTGCTGGCCGCCGGAGAGCTGGGCCGGTCGTCGGGTTGCGAGGTGATCGAGTTCCACCAGTTTCAGGGCTTCGTGCGCCCTGCCCCTGGCATCCGCAATCTTGCGTCGCCTGAGCCCGAAGGCCACGTTCTCAAGGATCGAAAGGTGAGGAAAGAGCGCATAGCTCTGGAACACCGTATTCACGGGCCGCTGGTACGGCTTTGTTGTTGTGACGTCTTTGCCACCGATCAGGATGCGGCCCTGGGTCGCGCTCTCGAGGCCGGCGACGAGCCGCAGGGTCGTGGTCTTGCCACACCCGGACGGGCCGAGTAGCGCGAAAAAGGAACCCGCAGGGATCACCAGGTCGAGCTCTTCAATGGCGGTGAACCCGGGAAACCTCTTCTGGATGCCGACCAGTTCGAGATCGGCGCCGGACTCGGCGAAGCCGCTGGTCGCCATTACGAGCCCAGCAGCACAGCCTGGAAGGCCGAACCGTATTTGCTCTCCTCGGCACCGGTGAGGGTGCGGAAGATATGGGCAGTCGACAGCGTCTCAGCGTTCGGGAAGATGAGCTGGTTCTCGGCGAGCTCAGGATCGATGTTCATCATCGCCTCCTTCGCTCCGACTACCGGCGTTATGTAGTTGACCCATGCAGCAACCTCTGCCGCGACCTCTGGCTGGTAGTAGTAGTTGATCAGCGCCTCGGCGTTCGCCTTCTTCTGCGAGCCGATCGGGATGACGTAGTTGTCGTTCCATAGGGTGCCGCCAGCCGTCGGAATGGCGAACTCCCACTTGTCGCCGGCTTCGGCGTTGATCACGGTGATGTCGCCGGACCAGCAGATCGCGGCAAGGGTGTCTTCGCTCTTCAGGTCCTCGAGGTACGAGTTGCCCTTGATGTTGCGGATCTGGCCGTTGTTCACCTGCGTGCGGAACACCTCGATGGCGGCGTTGAACTGCTCGTCGCCCCACTTGGTGCTGATGTCGATGCCCTGCTGGAGCATGATCAGGCCGAGGGTGTCGCGCATCTCCGACAGCACGCCGACGCGGCCCTTCAGCGACTTGTCCCACAGGTCCTCGACCGACTTGAGTCCGCCGGGTACCTTCTCCTTGTTCCAGCAGATTCCGGCGAAGCCGCCCTGCCACGGAAGCGACATCTTGCGACCTGGGTCGAAGTCAGGATTCTGCAGCGAAGGAGTCAGGTTCTTGGCGTTCGGGATCTTGGAGAGGTCGAACTCCTGCACGTAGCCGAAGCGGATGAGCCTGCCGACCATCCAGTCGGTGAGGCAGACGACATCTGCACCGATGTCCTGGCCGAGCGCCAATTGGTCCTTGGCCTTGCCGTAGTACGTGTTGTTGTCGTCGACAGCCACGCTGTACTTGACCTTGATGCCGGTCTCTTTTTCGAACTCCACGAGGGTCGGGTACTTGCCATCGTCATCTTCATCGATGTAGGCGGCCCAGTTGTCCCACTTCAGGGTCTTGTCGCTGGCTGACTTATCGGCAGCAGGCTTCGGCTTGGATGCCGGGCCCGTCGAGCAGGCCGCGAGGGTGAGCGCTGCGCTGGCGAGTCCCGCCCCCTGGAGGATGCCGCGGCGGGAAACCTGCGCGCTTCGTGCCTGCTGGATGAGCTTCTGGATCATCGGATCCTGGGGCATTGTCCTGGTCATGGCTTGCCACTCCTTCACCTCGGGGGATCGCGCGATGTGACTGCGCGTGGCTGGTCCGATACTGGCATGGGGACAGTGCGGCGCGCATCCGATATGGGGCAAATCGACGATTACGAAACATAAACTTCACGAAATCAGCACCTGAACCCCCGAAATACTTACGGATTCGTCGGTGCCGCCGGACTACGCTGGAGGCAGCAGCCAGAGCACCAGTCGAGGCAGGAGCGTCATGAGAGTCGCCATTCCCACCGAGATCAAGAACAACGAGTTTCGCGTGGCGATAACGCCGGCCGGTGTGCACGACCTCGTCGCACATGGTCACGAGGTGCTCGTGCAGGATGGTGCCGGTCTCGGTTCCTC
>JAODLU010000251.1 GCA_025464125.1 Microbacteriaceae bacterium
CCGGGCAGCGCTGAAGCCGAACAGGCAGAACTGCAGAGGCTCGTCGACACATTTGAGCGCTCCCGATGGGCTGGCCGCTCGGCAGTCGAAGTCGAGCGCGAGATACACCTTCCACTTCAGGGGCGAACCGTGATCTGCAAGATCGACGCTGTGTTCCAGGAAGGCGAGCGGTTCGAGGTCGTCGACTGGAAGACCGGCAAGGCTCCGAAAGACCGGCAGGACCTCGAGGCGAAGCAGTTGCAGCTCGCGCTGTACCGCCAGGCGTTCGCCGAGTGGAGGGGCATCGACCCTTCACTGATCGACGCCGTGTTCTACTACGTGAGCGACGACGCGATCATCAGGCCGGAACGCCTGTACGACCGCGAAGAACTGGCTGAACTCTGGCGAGCGGTTGCAGGTTAGAAGGCGCGCTCGTTGCGGTCGAGCATCGCCTCGACCTCGCTGATGGCCATCACCGGCATGGTGTTGTGGCCGAGCGACTGCTCGAGGTTGTCGATCACATCGTCTGCCAGCCGCTGAAGCATCTCCACTGCGTCGTCGACTATCGCGGTGTCGCGCTCCTGCATGCCGTGCAGCAGCCATTTCGCGATCTCGAACTCGGAGTAGAGCATCGCGCGCTGGGTGATCTGGCGATCCTTCGAACCGCGGGCCAGCGTGTACGCATCGAACGCGGTGTCAGACACCCCGTCGGCGCCGGCCAGCAGCCAGTAGAGGTCCCGCGCGGGATCCCCAACGCTCAGTCCGTGCCAGCCGAGCACACCGGTCACTTCGTCACCAGCTGCCAGGAACGAGTCAGCTCCGAGGCTGCCGTTGATCACCGTCGGCGCGAACTGCCACAGTGCAGGATCTTCGATGGCACGTTCCCAGCGACCGAGGAGTGCGGTGGGAACAAGGTCTGTCGCCGATGCGCGATCCATGAGGGTGACAGTGGTGCGCAGTATCTCGGCCGCCGTGAGCACGGGGAGTCCGGCATCCGCAACGAAGCTCGTCGGCAGCAGGTGGATGGCGGCGGTTGCGCGACCGATGGACCCTGCGAGCTCATCTCCGGCGGCGAGAGCGGACGTCTGCACCTTCGAGCCGTATACGAACTCGTACACGATTGCCCGCGTGCCGGAGATCGGGGTCTGGCCAGCGAAGGTGGAGACGGCGAACGGCAACCGTGCTCGCACGCCGGCGCTGAGGGCGCGCAGGGCCACGAGGTCAGCGGACTGCTCGGATTCCGCTCGCTCAGAGGTAGGGATGCGGATGATCCAGTGACGGCCGTCGCGACCGGTCACCAGCGCAGACTCGAAATCACCACCCCCGCCCGACCCGAAGGACGTCGCGCCCGCGACATCGAAACCGTCGACAGCCGCCGTTGCCAGCGCGGCTAGAGTGAGATGGGATCTGGCCATACCTGACAGGGTAGGTCGAGTATCGGCGGGAGCCATTGAACGCCACGCTGTTCCCACTCCTTCCAGTGATTGGTTGTTCCATGTCGCCACTGCCACTCAATGCACTGCCGCTCAGCGCACTGCCTCTCTCCCGCAGCGAACTGGACCGCGATTATCTTGCGCGCAGTCGCCCCGGGCTTTTCGACGAACTGTGGAACGACGAGACAACCCGCGTGGTGGTGCTCAGGAAAGGCAGCGCCCTGCTGGCGAGCCCCAACCAGCTGTCGTTGCTGCCCGCTTCATCTGTTCCGCCGACCGACCTGCGACTGTACCTCGGGCGAGCGACTGTCGACTCGACGCCGGACGTGGCGATCGTCGCGGCGATCCTCGACGAGGAGGGCGCTGCCACGCTGTCGAGCGACCCCGCTGACTGGGGCAGCCTGAGGAGCCTGGGAACGACGCTGAGTGATCTCGACGCGGGCATATTCACGACAGCACTCGGCCTTGCGAACTGGCACGATACCCATCAGTTCTCACCGCGCACAGGCCAAAAGACGGTGCCAGAGCTTGGCGGCTGGGTGCGGCGCGGACTCGACGACGGCACAGACATGTTCCCGCGCACCGACGCCGCGATCATTGTAGGCATCACGGATTCGGAGGATCGCATCCTGCTCGGGTCCAACGCGATGTGGGCGAAGAACAGGTACTCGCTGCTCGCAGGATTCGTCGAGCCTGGCGAGTCACTCGAGTCAGCAGTAATCCGCGAGGTGTTCGAGGAATCCGGAATCCGTGTGGTGGATCCCCAATACCTCGGGTCGCAGCCGTGGCCGTTTCCTGCTTCCCTCATGCTCGGGTTCCTGGCGAAGGTAGATCCGAGTGTGACGTCGACGCTTGAACCTGACGGTGAAGAAATTCTCGATCTGCGCTGGTTCAGTCGGCAAGAACTCGTGGCGTCGCTCGGCGAGATCGCCCTGCCAGGTCACACCTCGATCGCCCGCGCGATTCTCGAGCACTGGTACGGCGGCCCGATCGACGACGGCATCGATTGGTAGGCAGCTCCGCCGACGCCCTTCTTGAGGGTCTCGACGACCAGCAGCGCGTCGCGGCCGAAACCCTGCTCGGGCCAACGTGCCTCCTCGCCGGGGCTGGTACCGGCAAGACCCGCGCGATTACGCACCGCATTGCATATGGCGTCGCGACAGGTGTCTATGCGCCGAACCGGGTGATGGCGCTGACGTTTACTTCCCGCGCTGCAGCTGAGCTGCGCGGCAGGCTTCGGCAGCTGGGCACCACAGGCGTTGTCGCCCGCACGTTCCACGCGTCCGCGCTGTCACAGCTCGGGTTCTTCTGGCCGCAGACCGTCGGCGGCAGCATGCCGCGCATCCTCGACAGCAAAGGGCGGTTGCTCGGCCAGGCTGCCGAGACCATCAGGCTGAAGCTCGACACCGCGACCCTGCGGGACCTCGCAGCAGAGATCGAGTGGCGCAAAGTCTCCCGCCTCACACTCGACCAGTACGCGGCAGTGCTACCCGGTCGGCCGATGCCCGGCATGCTCGATGCCGAGCGCATGCTCGCCATGCATGTGGCATACGAGAAGCTGAAAGACGAGCGCCGACAGCTGGATTTCGAGGACGTGCTGCTCGCCGCCGCCGGCATGATCGAGGCGGAACCCAGGGTCGCCCAGCAGGTGCGGGAGCAATACAGGTTCTTTGTGGTCGACGAATACCAGGACGTGTCGCCGCTACAGCAGGCGCTTCTCGACCTGTGGGTGGGCGACAGGCAGGACGTCTGCGTGGTTGGGGACGCCAGCCAGACGATCTACTCGTTCGCCGGTGCATCCGCCGACTACCTGCTCGGGTTTCCTGCCCGCTACCGCGAGGCGACGGTGCTGCGTCTCGAGCAGAACTACCGTTCAACCCCCGCGATCGTGCACGCTGCCAACCGCCTGATGCGCGCGCGGGCTGGCGCACTCAGCCTGCACGCGGTGGCACCGGCAGCCGGCGGCCAGGAGCCCACGGTGAACGGGTACGCAAGTGAGGCGGTAGAGGCCCGGGCGATCGCCGAGCAGATCGCGGCCCAGGTTGCAGGGGGAGTGAGGCCGCAGGATGTCGCCATCCTCTACCGCGTGAACGTGCAGTCGGCCGCGATCGAGACCGCTCTCACCGAGGCCGGGGTGAGTTTCCAGCTGAGGGGTGGCACGCGCTTCTTCGAGCTGCAGGAAGTGAAGCAGGCGATGATGATGCTCAAGGGCGCTCTCGTCGCCAGCCAGGTCGAGCCCCTCTTCAAGACCGTAAGCGATGTGCTTCGTTCGCTCGGCTGGACCCAGTCAGCGCCAGAGGTGCGCGGCGCGGTTCGCGACAGGTGGGAATCGCTGGACGCGATCATCGGGCTGGCCGAATCGTCGGCGGATGGCACGACGCTCCGACAGTTCGTGGACGAACTGTTCGAACGCGCTGCCGCGCAGCACGAACCAACGATGGCCGCGGTGACGCTCGCCACCATCCACGCCGCAAAAGGGCTCGAGTGGGACACGGTGTACCTGGCCGGCCTAAGCGACGGCTACCTGCCGATCACCTACGCGAAGACCGATTCGGCGATCGAGGAAGAGCGCCGACTGCTCTACGTCGGCATCACACGAGCGAGGCGAGGCCTGCACCTGTCGTGGTCGAAAACCGGATCGGGGCGCGGGGCTGAGCGCTCGCCGTCGAGGTTCCTGCAGGATCTTCGCTGACAGCTGCAGGCAGCGGCACCTGCTGGCAGCCGCATTCAGGATGCACTGCCCACGTCTTCACGGTGCGGTCGCCTGTGACCGCGTCCAATTCGATGGATTCGTGCCTTTCGGATGGGCCGTGACGGAGGCGAGCCAGGATCAACCTCGTGATGATGGCCGCGACTTCGCCGCATACGAGCGGCGTTTCGATTGGACTCTGCCTGCCCCACAGCTGGCTGGCAATCGCGGGCCACGCGGCATCCGAATCAGTGTGGTGCAGTTCGAGACAGAAGAGGCACGGTCCGGTTCCTGGTTCGATGAACGGTCCGATGCGCACGATGCTGTCGCCGTAGATCACCGGCAGATGCGGCACGTCACGGCGCAGCCAGCGGCCATGCTGCTCGGGTGCCAGCACATAGTGGGCGGCAATCACCGCAAAGCGCGCTTCACTCTCTTTCACTATCCCAACCCCTTCGGCCTGCAGCAGGGACTGGAGTCGGAACGACGTCTCGCCAGAGGTTGGCAGGTGCACTGCCGCAGCACCCATCGATGAGCCGGTGCCGTCGAGTGCAGGTTCGAGCTCACACAGCAGGTCCTGCAACTCTCCCGGCGCAGCATGGGCGGTGCGGGCGATCATCTCGATGCCTGATCGGCTGATGCCGGCCATGAGGGCCGCGAGGATGTGCTCCTGGGCAGTGCTCACCCGGTCAAGCACCACGGCAGGGGCATCGATGCCCAGCTGAAGACTGTTCGGCGTGCGCCAGACGAGCGGGATTGACGGATCTATTCGGAGGACCATCCGTGGATGATGCCGCCTGCGCGAGCCTGGCGTCGTCGCCAGTCCACAGCCTGCCGAACGGTCGTCACCTCGAACCCGAGGCTAGACCGGTGGTTCGTCGGCCGAGCCGTCCTGGCGCTCGCGCGGGCGATCGTCGCCAACGTCGTTCAGCAGGTCTTCCATCGCCCGGTCGAATTCGTCGATGACCGGAGCCGTCGACGTCATCCGTGCTACCAGGGAGGCCGGGTCGTCGATGTCATCCGAGGTCGGCACGAGGTCCGGGTGCGACCACAGCTCGTCGCGGGCGTCTGTGCCGACGGCATCCGTCACCGCCTGCCACATGGCTGCAGCCTCGCGCAGCCTGCGTGGCCTGAGCTCAAGGCCAACGAGCGTTGAGAACGCTGACTCGGCCGGGCCGCCCGATGCCCGACGACGACGAACGGTTTCTGCGACCGCGCTTGAACGCGGCAGGCGGGTCGTCGCCTCTGCCGTGACCACGTCTACCCAGCCCTCGATCAGTGCAAGCACTGTCTCGAGGCGGCCGAGGGCGGCAAGCTGCGCCTCGGACTTCGGCGGAATGAGGCTTCCGTCTACCATCGCCTGGCGCAACTCTTCCGGGTTGGACGGGTCGAAATCTGCGGCGAGGTTCTCGAGAGCTTCGGTGTCGACGCGAATGCCCTGTGCGTACTCGGTGATGGCAGACATCAACTGCAGGCCGAGCCACTTCGCGTGCCTGAAGAGCCTGGCGTGTGCGAGTTCACGCACGGCCAGGTAGAGCTGGATCTCGTTCTGGTCGATGTCGAGACCCGCACCGAACTCGGCGATGTTCTGGGGAAGGATTGCGGCCTGCTGTTCACCCTGCGCGCTGGCCATGAGCGGAATGCCGATGTCGCCGCCGGAGACAACCTCGCTCGCGAGTTGGCCGACCACCTGGCCGAGCTGCATTGCGAAGAGGGTGCCACCGACGTTGCGCATGAGCTTCTCTGCGCCCTCGATCATGCCGGACATCTCTTCCGGCGCCTGGTCGCGCAGCACCTGCGTCAGCGAGTTGGCGATGCTCAGGGCAACCGGTTCTGCAAGCTGCGTCCAGATAGGCATCGTCGCCGTGATCCACTCGGTGCGGCTGAGGAGTTTTGGTTCGCCAGGCAGCTCGGAGAGGGAGGTCGCCTCGTCCAGCCAGAGTGCTGCCACATGAAACGCCTGCTCGAGCGAGCTTCGCTCGGCGGGTGTCGTGGCACGGGCATCCTTTGCAGCGAGCGCCTTCGACTGGTCGAGCGCGAGAGTCCAGTTGATGCCGTCATCGCTCGACTGCATCGCACTCTGCAGCTGGCCGATGAGGTTCTTGATCATCTCGGGGTCGTTTGGCAGGCCGGCGGCGCTAGCGAGGCGCGCCGGATCGATCTCGCCGTTACCGGAGAGGAACTGGCTGAGCATCTCCCGGAACTCGTCCTCCGGGTCGTGCGCCGAATCTTCAGGCATGGCAACTACGCTAGCCGCTGGACAGTCGGCGAGGCTGTGTTTTGGCATGGCTTCGGCGCAGAGCGGTGCGCCCGTGGCGAACATCACGGAAGGACGGCTGTGGCCCTCTTCACGACCGACAACGCTGCACCCCCTCGCCAGGGTCCACGCATCCGCCGTTTCGGCTGGATCCTGCTCGCCGTTGCAATCATCGGCACTGTGCTTTTCTCGATGGCCCATTCGCCATATGTGATCGAGCAGCCGGGTCCCGTGTTCGATACCCTCGGCAACGTGCAGACGGATGCAGGCAAGTCCGTGCCGCTCATCGACATCACCGGAGCGCCGACCTATCCCACAGCCGGCAACCTCGACATGCTGACGGTCAACGTCGTCGGAAACCGGCAGGAGTCACCCAGCTGGCTGGACGTCGCTGGCGCTCTGATCGACCCGAGCAAAGCGGTGCTGCCACTCGACTCCGTCTATCCGGCAGGCGAGACCGTGCAGCAGTCGAACCAGCAGTCCGCAGTCGACATGCAGAACTCCCAACGGGATGCCGTCGCCGCAGCCCTGACGCAGCTGGGGTACACATTGCCGGTGGTGCTTACCGTGGGGGGCCTCTCAGAGGGTTCGCCTTCGGCCGGCATCCTGAAGACCGGTGACGTGGTCGTGAGCATCAACGGCGAAACCCCGCAAAGCGTTGTGGGCATGCGCGCCATCATCGCGAAGACCGGCGCGGGCAAGCCGGTCACCGTCGTCTACAGCCGGGCTGGCGAGGTGAAGACGGTCGACATCACGCCGCAGCTCAGCAACGACCCGACGCCAGTGCCGATCATCGGCATCTTTCCCGCCATCTCGTACACGTTCCCTTTCGACGTCAAAATCCAGCTCGAGAATGTCGGCGGTCCGAGCGCCGGCCAGATGCTCGCACTCGGCATCATCGACAAGCTGACCACCGGTGAGCTCAACGGTGGCAAGAAGGTTGCGGGAACCGGCACTATCGACATCGACGGCAATGTCGGTCGCATCGGTGGCATCCGCCAGAAGCTGTACGGAGCGCGGGATGCCGGTGCCACCTGGTTCCTTGCCCCATTCGGCAACTGCAACGAGGTGACCGGGCATGTGCCGAGTGGCATCCACGTGCTCGCAGTGAAGACACTGAAGGACTCGCTCGTCGCGCTCACAGCGATCTCTAAAGGCGGGTCGACAAGCGGCCTGCTTGCCTGCCCTGCGAAGTAGCCCAACAGAGTCGCCCCCAGCCAACCAGCAGCGATAGCGCATTAAGATGAATCACCAGTCCCACCCCTTCCAGCCAGGAGCATCTTCTTGACTACCACACCGACCGAAGAGCGTAAGCCTGCATCACGTTCGAGGGTCACCCTCCTGGTTTCGATAGCGGTCATCGCCGCGCTCGTGATCCTGTTCTTCGTCTTCGCCAGCCTCTACACCGACTGGCTCTGGTTCGGCCAGCTCGGTTTCCTGAACGTGCTCACCACCCAGTGGATCGCCAGCACTGTCATGTTCTTCATCGGCTTCTTCGCGATGGCGGTGCCGGTTTTCGTCAGCATCGACGTGGCCTTCAGGTTCCGCCCGGTCTACGCGAAGCTCAATGCCCAGCTCGATCGCTACCAGCAGGCAATCGAGCCGCTGCGCAAGGTGGCGATGTGGGGCGTTCCGATCGTTCTCGGCCTGTTCGGCGGAGTGGCAGCGTCATCGCACTGGCAGCTCGCACTCGAGTGGATCAACGGAACTCCGAGCGGCAGGACCGACCCGCAGTTCGGTCTCGACATCTCGTTCTACCTCTTCGCCCTGCCGTTCTACCAGGCCGTGCTCGCCTTCGCCTCGGCCGCCGTGCTCATCTCCGCGATCGCCGCGGTCGCCACCAGCTACCTCTATGGGGCTCTTCGCTTCAGCGGCCGGGAAGTCCGCATCTCGCGCACCGCGCGAGTGCAGCTCGCCGTCACCGGCGCCATATACCTCGCCCTCCAGGCCGTCAGCATCTGGCTTGACCAGTATTCGACCCTCAGCTCCAGCACCACGAGCCCCCTGTTCGTCGGTGCCTCGTACGCCGTC
>JAODLU010000254.1 GCA_025464125.1 Microbacteriaceae bacterium
GCAGCAGTTTGCGCCGGTCGACCATCGACAGGAAGGCGAGAACTGGCGGCTTGGTGTCCGACGCCTGTACCAGTTCATCGACCTGCTCGAGCGAACGCAACGACAGCGGCGATGGTGCAAGCGGCAGTACCACCAGGTCAGCGGCGAGGATGGCGTTCTCTGCGACAAGCGACGCCCCGGGCGGGCAGTCGAGGATCACGACGTCATAGTCATGCCCGACTTCGTCGAGAATTGCGCGCACCCTGCCTGTCGAGTTCTTCGCCCGATCGAATACCAGGTCGAGTTCGCGGTAGCTCGCATCGGCGGGAAGCACATCGAGTCTGTCGACGTTCGTATGCCTGATGGCCCTGCCGATACGGGTCTTACCGTCGACCAGCGCTTCGACACCGCCCTTGAGCTTCGGCTTGACGTTCAGCAGGAACGTGGCTGCTCCCTGGGGATCGAGATCCCAGATCAGCACCCGAAAATCGCGGGAAGCCTCCCAGGCCAGGTTGACTGCCGCGGTCGTCTTTCCCACGCCGCCTTTGGTGCTGTACACGGCAACGATCTTCACGAGAGTCGCCGCTGTGCAAAGGCGAGGAGCATGCGCTCCGCGGCCCGAACGGGCATGAGTCGCCTTTCATTGGAGATGCATTCATCTTGCGCCGTGACGTTGATGTTGTCCACACGCCGCGGACAATCATTTGCCGTCTGGAAAGTTAATTCTTTCCCTGCGGCAGCGCGAGTCATACGCTGGCGCCATGAAGCTCAATCCTGACGAATACCGTGCGGTGCTCGATCGTGCTCGCGAACTCTCGATGGAATGGATCGACTCAGTGCCCGGCAGGCCGGTCGCGCCGTCGAAGGACGTCGACGAGATGAAGGCCGTATTCGCTCGCGCGGTGCCAGAGGGAGGCACTGACGCGATCGCGGTAGTAGAGGAGCTCGCAGCGCTGGCTGAGCCCGGCATCATGGCCATGCCGTCCGGTCGGTTTTTCGGCTGGGTGATCGGCGGCACGCTGCCGGCGTCCCTCGGAGCTGACTGGCTGGTCAGCTCATGGGACCAGAACGCAGCCATGCGATATGCCAGTCCCGGTACGGCCGCGATCGAGGAAGTAGCGGGGGAGTGGCTGCTCGACATTCTGGGCCTGCCGGAGGGGTCGGATGTCGGTTTCACCACGGGTGCGACAATGGCCAACTGGGTCGGGCTCGCCTCAGCCCGGGCATTCGTGCTCGACCGCGCAGGGTGGGACGTCAACGCGAAAGGCCTGCAGGGCGCGCCTGTGGTCACAGTGTTGGCCGGGGCAGAACGGCACGCGTCAGTCGATCTCGCGCTGCGCTACCTCGGTTTCGGCGCCCCGACCGTTGTGCCGGCGGATGCCCAGGGGCGCATCGAAATCGATGCCCTGCGTTCTGCCATGTCCAGGGTCGATGGCCCCGTGATCCTCTGCCTGCAGGCAGGCAACCTGCACTCCGGGGCTTTCGACCCCATGAAGCAAGCGCTGGCGGTGGCTCACGAACACGGGGCCTGGGTGCATGTGGATGGTGCGTTCGGCCTGTGGGCTGCAGCGAGCCCGACGCTGCAAGGACAGCTCGACGGGATCGAGACGGCGGACTCCTGGGCCACCGATGCCCACAAGACGCTGAATGTGCCGTACGACTGCGGGGTCGCGATAGTCGCGAAGCCCAACGTCGCGCGGGCCGCGCTCGGGACCCAGACCGCGTACCTGATCCAGGATGCGGCAGGGGCATCCGATCCTATGGACATCACACCGGAGATGTCGCGACGCGCGCGCGGTGTGCCGGTGTGGGCAGCGCTCCGTCAGCTCGGACGCTCGGGAGTCGTCGAACTCATCGACGGGCTCGTCGAGAACGCGAAGGCGCTGGCCGACGGCCTCGGCGCGCTGCCGGGTGTGACGGTGTTGAACGACGTCGTGTTCACGCAGGTCTGCCTCACGTTCGGCTCAGACGAGCGCACCCGCGAGGTAACGCGCAGGCTCATCGAAGACGGCGCGGTATGGATGTCCGGGTCGAAGTGGAGCGGCCATGACGTGCTGCGCATCTCGGTGAGCAACTGGGCAACCGACGCAGACGATGTCGCGTTCTCCATCGCCGCGGTGCAGCGCGCAATGGCGGCTGCGGAATAGCGCCTGCGAACGCTGTTGCGTTGTCACTGCAGTGCAACGGTCAATTCTCCGATTCGACCAACTGCGGAAATTCCTACTGCCAGCTCCGTCTCCATCGCACGCGCGATGGTTTCAGGGGACCATCCCTCCCCCAGGAGCTCGGCGGACAGCGTCCTCGGCTCGGGATACAAAGCTAGGCCCGTGTCGTATACCCGGATAATCTGCCCGGTGATCCGGACCGAGAGATCTGAGAGCAGGTAGACGACGGCGGGAGCTACCGACTCCGGTTGCATTGTGGTTTGGACACCGTTGCCCATCATCATCGGCGTGGCGGCGAGGGGAGAGACGGCATTCACTCGGATGCCATACGGCTCGCCCTCCAGCGCCCATCCCCAGCAGAGGGAGGCGATCGCACCCTTCGTCGCCCCATAGGTCGTGCTGTCCAGCAAGCCGAATCGGGAAGCCGACGTGATCAGCACGATCGATCCGCTTCCGCTTTGCCGCATGGCTTTGGCGCTCGCCAGTCCCACTTCGATCACGCCCATCAGATTAGTTTCAACCGTCTTCCGTGCGTTCTCAGTCGTTTCATCGAAGAGTGACGCGGCATTCAGTACGCCCGCGTTCGCGACAAACCCATCCAGTCGACCGAAAGTCGTTAGCGCCTGTTCGACGATCAGGTCACCGAAACCCGGGCTGCTCACAGAGCCTGGACACGCAATAGCGCTGCCTCCGGCATCCACTATCTCCGTGACGGTTGCGGCGGCGGCGGCTGGATTGATGTCATTCACGATCACAGCTGCCCCAGCCAGAGCGGCATCGAGCGCATAAGCATGCCCGAGACCCTGGCCAGCCCCTGTGATGATGACTGCCTGATCCTGCAAAAGGTGGCTCATGGATGCTCCTTCGATCCTCGTCGACCAGTGCATCCGACAGTATCGCCGACGGCCTAAATGGGGGCCGGATCGCTGGGCTTCTGGGCCATCCCGGCATCTTTTGTCTCACATGGTGCTACAAACGAGGCTTTCGGATGACGTAGTGGCTGAACACTTTATGCTCCGGTCAGGCCTGCTGCCTTTGGTAGCGCACCCGTCGGACCACGAAAATCCCACACCCACAACAAGAGGAATTGACAATGAAGTCAAAACAACTGGCCGTGATCGCGCTGGCGGCGATGTCATTGACAGCCTGCAGCGTGAGTAGTCCGTCTGCCGGTCCCACACCCGATAAAGATCCATTCACATTCGTCTTCGTCGGCGGGATTACCGGAGCGCTGGCCAGTATTACATCGCAGGAAATCGTTGCGCTGGACACCGCTGTCGCGAGTATCAACAAGGGTGGTGGAATCCTCGGTCACAAAGTCGTAATGGAAACCCTCGATTCGAAGAGTGATCCGACTGAGGCGGTTTCCGTCCTGCAAAAGCGACTGGCGAGCGGTGCCAAGCCGAATCTCATTCGTGCGGGCCTCGGTAGTAATGATGCCCTTGCGCTCGTTCCTGTGGCCTCGCGCGAGGGCATCGCTTCCTATACGAGTTCGTCGTCCCCTTTGCTCGACGATACCAAGGCCTATCCGCTGAACAAGGGGATCAGCGCGCCGTTCGTGCGCCAGGTAGAGATGTCGCGCACGTACATGGAATTCAAGAAGTACAAGAACATCACAGTGCTGGCACCGCAGGACGGAGCTGGAGATTCGACGATCAAAGCAGTCCAGGCCATCTACGCGGACAGCACCATCAAGGTGAACTTCGCCCGCTACAACGCAACAGACGTCGACCTAACGGTTGCGTACCAGCGCGCTGTGGAGAGCAAGCCGGATGTGCTGTACGTCAATTGCCTGGGTGCGCCATGCATTCGCGTCGTGCAGGCCCGGGGGAGTGCGGTGAACGGGACGGATATCCCAATGTTCGGTGATATCTCCATGGCTGGGTCCGCAGGTGGTCCTGCTGCGAGTGTGCCGCCAGCCGCTGTTAAGAACCTGCACGTCCTTGTCTGGGACGACATGCTCAAAAAGCCAGCAACCCAGCAGACCTCGGAATTCAAGGTCTTCTATAAGGGGCTTTCCGAGGATGGCGCTCCCACGAGCACTTCAGCACCGGGCATCGCTTATGACGGGTTGGAGATGTTCGCGAAAGCGGCCGCATACGCTAAATCGACGGATCCGGCCAAGATGATCAAGGCGATCAATGACATGAAGTGGGCTCCCGGCGACTTCGTTAGCTATGGACAGGCGTCGCTGGACTACAACAAAGATTCCGCATTCCCGACATTGCCGGACAA
>JAODLU010000293.1 GCA_025464125.1 Microbacteriaceae bacterium
ACCCGTTCGAACAGTGCGCTGTTTCGAGGACAACGCCCTTCTGAAGTCGGTGCTGGCGACCCCGGGCGACGGGGCAGTGCTGGTTGTCGACGGTGGAGGCTCGCTGAAGTCAGCGCTCATGGGCGACCTCATTGCGCAGTCGGCTGTGGATAACGGATGGGCCGGCGTGATTATCAACGGTCCAGTGCGGGACAGGGCGGCGCTCGCCCAGTTGCCGCTCGGCATCAAGGCCCTCGGCTCCAACCCGCGCAAGAGCGCCAAGACGGGGGCTGGCGAGACGGATGTCGATGTGACGATCGGCGATATCGTGTTCCGACCTGGGGCCATGGTCTTCAGTGACGGGGACGGAATTCTCGTCGAGAGGTAGGCGTCCTGCAGCTCAGCCCGGGGGAGCGATGACCTCTCGACCGAGCGACTTGAGCACCCGCTTGGAGAGTTCGGCGACCACTGCAGCATCCCCGGCGTTCAACTGGTCGAAGAAGTAGCGCTGGGCTGCAGTGTCTCTTCCCCGCACGGCGCCGATGAGAACGCGCTCACCCGCGTGCGTGAGAGTGACCCGCCATGCGCGATTGTCGTCGTGCTGGCGCACCTTGGCGACCAGCCCGCGGGACTCCATGCGGCTGACGAGGTGGGACACGCGACTCTTCTCCCAGGCAAGGGTGTGGGCTATGCCGGTGACGCCGAGGCTGCGAGCCCGGGCTTCGTCGATGACTACGAGCACCTTGCATTCTGAGGCAGTGACGGTGGATTCCTGCTGCATCTTGGCGTCGAGTGCACGATCAAGGTGACCGCGCATGGAGTTGAAGAGGCTCCAGAGTTCACGTTCCTCAGCTGTGAGGGTTCCAAAGGCCGCCATCCGCGCAGTCTAGCCAAGGATCGCCGGATTTAGTGTAAGATTCACCTAAACCGTCAAGAACGCGACAGGCTCGACGCTGCGATGATGGAGTTCCCCGTGACGATGGAGTTATTGTGACCGATGCAAGCGATCCGACGAACCTGATCGATCGTGCGGTGCTCGATCGCTTCCTCGAGGGACTTGTACCGGCATACGAAAATGTGGTCATCAGACTGATCGCCGGTGGCGCCTCCAACCTCACATTCCTTCTCAACCTCGACGGCACCCGGTACGTGCTTCGTCGTAGGCCACTCGGGCATGTAGCTCCCCGTGCGCACGATATGCAGCGCGAGTTCACTATCCTGAAGGCCCTGGAGAACACGGGCGTGCCGGTTCCCAGGGTTATCGCGTTCTACGGCGAAGACGACCTCGTCGGCGCTCCCTGCTACCTCATGCACTACGCCTCAGGGATCGTGCTTCATGGCCAGGCTGAAGCCGAGGCCCTTGACGCCGAACAGGCCAGGGCCGCATCGATCGGACTCGTTGAGACGCTGGCCAAGCTTCACGCCGTAGATGTCGACGCGGTCGGGCTTACTGACTTCGGCAAGCCAGAAGGTTTCGTCGAGCGGCGAATCAATGGGTGGCTCAAGCAGTGGGCCGGCATTCCCCGCCGCGATATTCCCGAAGTCGAGCGCATAGGGGCCGAACTTCTCAGTAACGTACCTGCGCAGGTGGATTCCACCCTGATCCATGGCGACTACCGTCTCGGCAACGTCATCATGCTGCTCGAGCCTGAGGTCAGCATCCACGCCATAGTCGACTGGGAACTGTCGACGCTCGGCGACCCGATGACCGATCTGGCCCATCTCATCGCGTACTGGGAATCGACGATCGGCATTGTGAGCCATCCCGCCCAGCTGATCTCACAACGCCCGGGGTTTCTGAAGGGTGCCGAACTGGCGGAGCGCTACAGCGCGATCACCGGTCGCAGCATCGAACACCTGCCCTTCTACCTGGCCTTTGAAAACTGGAGGGCCGCGATCATCAAAGAGGGCATCTACCAGCGGGGCCTCGAGAACGAGCCGCACCCGTCCCCTGAAATCATTTTTACCGGCGAAGCAGTCGGCCTGCACCTGCAGGAAGCTGCAGCCATCATCACCAGCGTGGGAGCACAACAATGACGAACACCGAACTTCGCGAGTCGACCCAGAACACCGAGCCATTCGACGAGCTCAAGGCTCGCGTCAAGGACTTCATCGAGGGCGAGGTGTATGACGCGGAAGACGAACTCGACGAGGCAACTGACGCGTCGGTCGCCCGCATGCAGCAACTCAAGGATGAGGCCAAGCGTCGAGGTCTCTGGGCACTCGGTCACCCGGCAGACATCGGGGGTGGCGGCAGGACCTTCATGGAAACTGCCCTTCTCAACGAGGTAATCGGCCGTTCGTATTATGGCCAGAATGCACTCGGCACCTGGTCGATGCAGGATTCGCTCATGCTCCGCGAGAATGCGAGCGATGAGCAGCGCGAACGCTGGCTCACTCCGCTCGTTGCTGCAGACATCCGTTCCTCGGTCGGCCTTACAGAGCCGGATGTCGCCGGCTCCGACCCGACCCTGATCGCGTCGACAGCGGTGCTGGACGGTGACGAGTGGGTCATCAACGCCCACAAGTGGTTCACCACGGGCGCCAATATCGCGGCTTTCACGACGATCTTCGCCATCACCGATCCGGATGCCGAACCGCATAGCCGGGTCTCAGCGATCATCGTTCCAACAGACTCTTCCGGCTACGAGGTCGTGCGGTCGGTTCCGACCCTGGGTTCGGGGCATTCGATCACTGGCGACCACTGCGAGATCCGTCTCACGAACGTTCGCGTGCCAGCAAGTAACCTCCTGGGCGAGCGTGGGCAGGGCTTCGTCATCGGGCAGCGGCGGCTGGGACCCGGCCGCATCTTTCATGCGATGCGCTGGCTCGGCCAAATGGAGCGGGCATTCGAGATCATGGTCGCGAGAGCCAAAGTGCGATACGTGCACGGCTCCCTGCTGATCGAGAAGGGCCAGATCCAGGGCATGATCGCTGAGTCGGCGATGGATATCTTCTATCACCGCGCTGCGGTGATCGCCGCTGCAGAAGCTGTTGACCGAGGGTCAATGGCACGCATGGAAATCGCCCTCGTCAAGGTGCGCGGCGCGAAGCTGCTGCACGACACCGTCGACCGTGCCGTGCAGGTTCACGGTGCCATGGGAGTCACGCCAGACACCCCGCTCGAGGCCATGTATCGCCGCGCTCGCTATGCCCGCATCTACGACGGTCCCGATGAAGTCCACCGTGAATCGGTTGCAAAGATGGTGACGAAAGACATCGGTCGCGTTCCCTGGGCCTGATGACGCCGCAATAACCGCGCGAGTACCGTTGCCTCATGGCCAGTGAAGCAACAACCATCGAAGTAGACGGACCGCACGGCATCCGTGAAATGCGGGTATCGAGCCCAAGCCGAGTGCTCTGGCCGGAGTCCGGCATCACCAAGCTTGACCTTGCGAAGTACATAGTCGCGGTCGGAGGCGCTTTCGTTCTCGCCAATGGAGATCGACCACTGTCGCTCCAACGTTTCGCCGACGGCATCGACGGTGAGCAGTTCTTTTCGAAGAACCCGCCGAAGGGAGCACCTGCGTTCGTGCGTTCCGTGCCGGTTGTGTACCCGAGTGCGAGGTCACACCCACAGCTTGTGATCGACTAGCCAGCTGCTGCGGTATGGGCAGTGCAGATGAACACGATTGTTTTCCACCCCTGGCCATCGCGAGCA
>JAODLU010000313.1 GCA_025464125.1 Microbacteriaceae bacterium
ACCGATGTCACGAAAGTTGCGGTACTTCTCGGCGTAGTCCAGGCCGTAGCCCACTACGAAAGCGTCGGGGATGCTGAAACCCTCGTACTTCACGTCGACGACGATCTTGGCCGCATCGGGCTTGCGCAGCAGCGCACAGATCTCCACCGAATCCGCTCCACGATTTTCGAGGTTCGTGCGCAGCCACGAAAGGGTGAGCCCCGAGTCAATGATGTCTTCGACGATGAGAACTTTGCGACCGTGCAGGTCGGTGTCGAGATCTTTCAGGATGCGCACGACACCAGAGGACTCGGTGCCGGAGCCGTATGAGGAGACCGCCATCCAGTCCATCTCGATCGGCAGCCGGATGGCTCGCGCAAGGTCTGCCATGACCATGACCGCGCCGCGCAGCACGCCGACGAGCAGCAGCTTCTCGCCCGCGTAATCGGTCTCGATGCGGCGGGCGAGCTCCTCGATCTTCGCGTGGATCTCGGCCTCGGTGATGAGCACCTCTGTGAGGTCGTCGGCGATGTCGCTGTAGTCCATGGTCAGGGCTCCGTTGCTTACGAGTTGCTGCTTACGAGTTTGCTGAAGAGAAGATGAGCAGGCCGCCCTGCCGTTCCACCTTAATGCCGGGCAGGTCGAGGCGACCCTGCCCGTGCCAGTCGGTGACGAGCCGCGAAACCTCGATGGTCTGGGCCCTGCTGAGGCTCACCCCGAACTCGCCGAGAACGACCAGTCGAATGATGCGCTGGCGGAGCGCCGGCGGGTTTGCCTCGAGCGCCCGCGCCGGCAGCGAGATGCCAGCCTCCGCATGTTCGGCGAGCTCCTCGACCTGCTCAAGCGCGAACGAGTCGAGTGCCGAGGCATCCTCCCGCAGCTGCTCCGCCGTGCGAGCCAGCGCCTCGGCGACACCGGGACCGAGCTCGGTCTCCAGCACCGGCAGCACAGAGCGCCGCACCCGCACCCTGCTGAACCGCTCGTCGGAGTTCTGCGGATCGATCCACGGGTGCAGCCCGGAATCCGCGCAGAACTGCACGGTAGTGGACCGCCGGATGCCCAGCAGCGGCCGCGCGTATAAACCGGCCACCTGTGCCATGCCCCACAGGCTCGACGCGCCGCTGCCGCGGGCAAGCCCGAGCAGCACGGTCTCCGCCTGGTCGTCGAGGGTGTGCCCGAGCAGCACGCGGGCCGCGCCCGTGTGCCTCGCGGCTTCGGCGAGCGCCGCGTAGCGCGCGTCACGCGCCGCGGCCTCCGGTCCGCCCGCGGCACCGACCTCGACGGTCATGAGCAGCACGGGGTCGAGGCCGAGGGACTTCGCAGTGGCCGATGCGTGCGCCGCGGCATCCGCAGAACCTGCCTGCAGGCCGTGGTCGACGATGACCGCGCCAGCCGTGATGCCCGCCCGCGCAGCCTCGAACGCGGTCGCGGCGGCCAGCGCCAGGGAGTCCGGGCCGCCGCTCAGGGCAACGAGCACGAGCCCCTCTTCTGGAAGGTGCGCCCGCACAGCGCGCCGCACATCCGCGATCGCGGGCGTCAGGCGGGGGCGAGTGGTCATCCAGTAACGTTATTGCAGCCACAGACCCCGACGGTGGGGCCAGAACCTAGGAGCACAACCCCATGGGCAGCTACGACGCCATCATCGAGATCCCCAAGGGGAGCCGCAACAAGTACGAGGTCGACCACGAGACCGGTCGCGTCTTTCTGGACCGCGTTCTTTTCACCGGCTTCGTCTACCCCACCGACTACGGCTTCTTCGAGAAGACCCTCGCTGACGATGGTGACCCGCTTGACGTGCTCGTGCTGCTCGACTTTCCCCTCTTTCCTGGCGTCGGCGTGAAGGTGCGCCCCATCGGCGTATTCAAGATGACTGATGACGGAGGCGGCGACGCCAAGGTGATCGCCGTGCAGGCGAAGGACCCGCGCTGGGCGTGGCTCCAGGATGTCGACGACATTCCCGAGTACACCCGCAAAGAGATCGAGCACTTCTTCGAGCACTACAAAGACCTCGAGCCCGGCAAATGGGTCAAGACCGAGGGCTGGGGCAACGCGGCAGAGGCCGAATCGATCATCGAGGCGTCGCTGAAGGCGTACGTTCCACCGACCGGCCACTAGGCGCGGTCGGCAGTTGCCGCGTTGCAGCTAGCCGCGGGTGCCGAGCGTGATGCCGCGTGCTGCCATGAATGGCACCGCATTCTGCGCGTGACCGTTGATGCGCAGCTCGTAGTGAAGATGGCAGCCCGTGGCAGCACCGGTTCGACCGACCTTGGCGATGTTCTGGCCGACCCCGACCTGCTCGCCGACGTGCACCAGGGTGCCACCGTTGACGATGTGGCCGTAGCCGGTCTGCACTCCGTCGCCGTGGTCGATGAGCACGAAGTTTCCGTAGCCACCGTTGTACCCGGCGAAGACGACAGTGCCGGAGCTGCCGGCGAAGATCGAGTTGTTGCAACTGGCGCCGATGTCAGTGCCCATGTGGTTGGACGAGCAGCCAGAGCACGGTGAAACGCGCGCACCGAAGCCGCTGGTGATCGGACCAAAGGCGGGAAGCGCCCATCCGGATGAGCTGACGATCGTGTCGCCGCTTGCGCCGAACGTCGCGCGGATGCCCTCGGTGTACTCAGCCTCCGTGTGCACCTGGTCGGTCTGCAGTGTTGCGAGCTGCGCCTGCAGCGTCGCATTCTTCGACTGCTGTTCCGCCAGGGCAGCGGTTGCTGCGTCAGCGGCGGCCTGCGCCTCGTCACGAGCCTTGGCTGCGAGATCTGCAAGTGTCTTCAGGGCGTT
>JAODLU010000331.1 GCA_025464125.1 Microbacteriaceae bacterium
ACCAACCCGGATCAGCCGGGTGATCGCCGTCGTCAAGGCGTACACCACGCGCGTCGGCGAGGGCCCGATCCCGACCGAGTTGGTGGGCGAGAAGGGCGACGAGCTCCGCAACGCCGGCGCCGAGTTCGGCACCACCACTGGACGTCCACGCCGTCCTGGGTGGTTCGATGCGCCGATCGCGCGCTACGCGACCCGCATCAACGGGGTCACCGACTTCGTGCTGACCAAGCTGGACGTGCTCACGGGGCAGGCCGAGATCCCGGTCTGCGTCGCCTACTCGGTCGACGGCGTGCGGGTGGACGAGGTTCCGGTCTCACAGTCGGACTTCCACCACGCTGTGCCGATCTATGAAGAGTTCGCTGGCTGGACCGAAGACATCACAGGTGCCCGTACCTTCGAGGACCTGCCTAAGAACGCGCAGGCCTACGTGCTGGCTCTGGAGGCGATCAGCGGGTCGCGCATCTCGGCGATCGGCGTCGGCCCGGACCGCGAAGCGATCATCGTGCGGCACGACCTGCTCGAGGGCTGATCGAGCCAGGGTTTGATCCGGCCAGTGTTTGATGCACCAGGGTTTGATCCGGCCAGTGTTTGATGCAGGCTGAGTTCGATCCAGCCGGGCGACCCGCTCTAGACGACGCTGAAGCCCTCTGGCAGGGGTGAGCGTCCGGTGAGCGCGAAGAGCACGTCCACCGCGTTGCCACGGCTTGCGGCGATCGACGCGGCAAGGGCGAGGGCATCTTCGATGGCGGCATCCGGAACCGTGTGCGGCACCCCTGTGGCCTTCGAGAGGTCCACGGTGTGCACTGTGAGTTCGAAGACGCGGGTTCGCAGGTATTCAGAGAGCAGGATGCCCATGCCGCCGATCGACACGATGCGGTTGCCCGGCTGCTCGTCGATCAGCGAGGTCGTGCGCTCGAGCGCCTGGAACACCTGGTCGACCGGATTGTCGCCGAGCCAGATGCCCGCCTCCACGCCGCGTGCTGCGACCGCGGGTGGATCGGTCACCTGCGCATAGACGGCCGTGTAATAGTCGGTGGCCGAGGCGATCGTGACCTCTCCCGGTTCGTCCTGGTTGAGATAGTTCTCCACGGTCAGGATGGCGCGTGCAGTATGCCCGGCGAGGCTGCGCACGTTCCACACCCCGAGTGCCGGGCTTTCCCACTGGTCGTCCCCGATGGATCCGAGTAAAGCGATGAACGACTCGGCGGCTCGGGAGAAGAGTATTGCGCTGGTCACAGAGACCATGCTCTCATTGCGCGCTGGCAGACTGGAACGCGTGAACGCGAAACGACCTCAACCCGTGACCCTTGTCGGCAGTTTCGTGCGCCTGGAGCCGCTGCAGAAGGCACACCTGCCTGCGCTGTACAGGGCGATCGGGCATCCGGTCACCTTTGCCAGCGGCTACGGCGGGGGGCCAGCCGCCTATCGGGACACCGAAGCGGGCTTCATGGAGTGGGCCGAAAACTACTTTCGATGGGAGATCGGCGACCCGTATGCGGTGTTCCTGGTCGGCGGACCCCGCGATGGCGAGCTCGTCGGCACGTCGACGCTCACCGACATCGACCTCATGAGGGAGGCCGCCCACATCGGCTGGACCGCATACGACCCGCGCGTCTGGGGCACAGCGGTCAATGCCGAGGCGAAGCTGTTGCTGCTCGGGCACGCTTTCGACAGCGGGCTGGGGCGAGTGCTGATCCAGGCAGATGCCCTCAACGAGCGTTCCCGCGCAGCAATCGCCGGCATTGGCGCGACCTTCGAGGGCATCGTGCGCCGGGATATGCCAAGAGCGGACGGCAGCTGGCGGGACTCGGCAATCTTCTCCATCCTCAGCGAGGAGTGGCCGGCAGTGAAGGCCGGGCTGCAGAAGCGGCTCGAGAAGTTCGGCGACCGCCCTGTGCTGTTTCGCAGCAGGTCAACCAGCTAGAGCTTTCTCGCCTCCACGAGTGCGTGGCGGCTGTACGAGACGAATGAACCCGTGCTGCGGATGACGCGGTCGACAGCCCTGAGGCGTTCAAGGTAACCCTGCACTGTGAAACCTGGCACGGTCCACAGCACCTTTCGCAAAAAGTAGACGACCGCTCCGACGTCGAAGAACTCGATGCGGGACTCCGCGTAGCGAAGATCGAGCAGCTCGAGCCCCGCCGCGGCCACGACGCCAGGCAGGTGTGCTGTTCCAGGGGGCGGTGAATCGTGCTGCGGCCCGAGCATGAACTCGTAGAGCTCGCGATTGGTCTGCAGGCCTGATACCTGCTGGCTGAGGAAGGTGCCGCCGCCCCTCAGCACCCGTGCGATCTCGGCCCACGGTGTGACGTTCGGATGCCGGGCCAGCACGAGGTCGAAGCTGTCATCGCCGAAGGGCAGGGGATCAGTCGCCGCCACCTCGGTCACCGTGACACCAAAAGACGCGAGGCGCTGGCGCGCGATCGCCAGGTTTGGCGGCCACTCCTCGGTGGCCGAGAGGAGGGCGGGCAACGGGCTTGTCGAGGTGAGAGCCTCGCCGAAAACCTCGCCACCACCGGTCTGGATGTCGAGCGCGGCATCCGCAGCCCCCAGGCGCGCTGGCAGCAGGGAGGCATAGCCCCACGGCGGGCGCTCCTCGGTTGCGCGACCCTCGAACCAGGAAAAGTCCCACCCGTCGACCGGTACCGCGTCGCCCTCCGCAACAAGGTCGTCGAAGTCGCGGTCCATGCACCAATCTTGCCAGCGTCAGGGCGTGGAGTGCCCCCGCTCCGCGGGTATCACAGGCCGCTGGGCAAGCGTTCGGCCAACATCCAGATTGAGAGCGTCGACTAACCCCATGGAAATCGCATACACCGCCATCGCCCACGCCACAGGGGGTGGCCGCGACGGCCACATCCGCTCGGAGGATGACCGCCTGGACCTCGACACCAGGCCGCCGAAGGAGATGGGCGGGTCAGGGGAGGGAACGAACCCCGAACAGCTATTCGCCGCGGGCTACGCTGCCTGCTTCCTCAGTGCGATCCATGGCACAGGAAAGGGCCTCGGGCTCGACACGAAAGACGCACAGGTGTCTGCGAGTGTGGGCATCGGACCGAACGGCAATGGTGGCTACGGCCTGGCCGTGGAACTCGACATCTTCACCCCGAATGTGCCAGCCGAGCGGCGCCGGGAGCTGGCTGACGCCGCACATCAGGTCTGCCCGTACTCCAATGCGACGCGGGGCAACATCGAGGTGACCCTCAGCCTCGTCGACTGAGCGCGCGGGAGCTTTGGCGGTCGGTACTGTTGACGCATGCCAGAAGAACTCGACCCTGCAGTCCACCTCACGGTGCTGCGCCAGAGCATCGACAACGTGGATGCGGCCCTGGTGCACCTGCTCGCCGAACGTTTCAAGTTCACCCAGCAGGTTGGCCACCTGAAGGCAGCGAACGGACTTCCCCCCGCCGATCCTGAACGGGAACGCCAGCAGATCGCGAAGCTGAAGGCCCTCGCGGTCGAGTCACACCTCGACCCGGCGTTCGGCGAGAAGTTTCTCAACTTCATCATCGCCGAGGTGATCCACCAGCACGAACAGATTGCTACCGGGGTCATCGAGACCCAGCCAGACCCACTGTGACCGGCGCGCCCCAGGCAGCAAGCTGGAATCCCCGTGCGCTGCCAGACCAGTCTGGCAAGACCTTCGTGGTCACTGGCGGCAACGCGGGGCTCGGCTACTTCATGTGCGAACAGCTGGCGAGGGCAGGCGGGCGCGTGATCATCGCCGCTCGCAGCCCGCAGAAGATGGCAGCTGCCATCTCTTCCATCACGACCCAGGTGCCGGGGGCGGATGTCTCGGCAGTAGTGCTCGACCTCTCCTCTTATGCCTCAGTGCGCCGCGCAGCCGCCGAGCTCGCCGCCATCGGGCGCATCGATGTTCTCATCGAGAACGCCGGGCGCATCATGCCGAGTCGCGTTCGCGCCGAAACTGAAGATGGCAATGAGGCCACGTTCGGCACCAACCATCTCGGTCACTTCCTGCTCACTGCACTGCTGCTGCCGAAGCTGGAGAGCACTCCGGGCAGCCGGGTTGTCGTGATGGGCAGCCAGGCGACGAAGCTCACCCCTGCCGACCTCGACGACCTGCAGAGCAGCAAAAACTTCTCGGCGTGGAAGGCCTACGGACAGTCCAAACATGCGACGCAGGCCTTCGGTTTCGAACTGGACCGCAGGCTGCGAGCGGCCGGCAGTTCAACGTCTGCGCTGGTCGCGCACCCTGGCAGCGCGATCGACGGCCTCAGCCCGACGCGCCCAGGCATCGTCGAACCAACAGGCCGAGAGCGGTTCATCGCTCGACTCCAGTCACCGATCAACGGCAGCAAGGAGACTGGTGCGTGGCCCGCGGTGCGTGCTGCAACTGACCCGGATGCGCGCGGCTGGCTGTACTGGGGGCCGCGCGGGGCACTGTGGGGGCATCCGGTGGTCGCGAAGGCGGTCAAGCTCGACCGCTCACCCGAGTTCGGCGCCGCGCTCTGGGCCGAATCGGAGCGCCTGGTCGGCCAGAAGTTCGACGTCTAGGGCTGCCCCGCCCGACCCGCCGCCGCCCGCACAGCTGCTGCCGACCGCGACAGCTACAGCGGCCGACGACAGCGCGTAGCGACGGTGACCGCGCTAGTACCCGACTATCGGCCCGAAGTGCTCGACCAGTGTGCCGCGGTGGGTGGCGCGCAACTCTTCGAGAG
>JAODLU010000373.1 GCA_025464125.1 Microbacteriaceae bacterium
GGCAGCTTTTCGTGGCAGGGTGTCGCCCCCTATCGGGGATACTCAAACAATGAGCACAGGATCCGGCACGGGACAGCGCAGGATCCACCCGGCCTGGATCGTCGCAGCTGTCGCGTTCCTCGCCCTGGTCGGCGCTGCGGGATTCCGCGCGGCCCCCGGTGTGCTGATGCTTCCGCTCGAGTCCGAGTTCGGCTGGAGTCGCAGCGTGCTTTCGATGGCTGTGTCCATCAACCTGCTGCTTTTCGGTCTCACCGCTCCTTTTGCGGCAGCCCTGATGGAGCGCTTCGGCATGCGTGCGGTCACGAGCACCGCGCTCGTGCTGATCGCCGCTGGCAGTGGTCTCAGCATCTTTGTGACCGAGTCCTGGCAACTGCTGCTCACGTGGGGCGTGCTCATCGGGTTGGGCACAGGGTCGATGGCCCTGGTCTTCGCGGCCACTGTCGCCGACACCTGGTTCGTGAAGCGCAGGGGGCTCGTGGTCGGCATCCTCACGGCCGGCAGCGCCGCGGGGCAGCTCGTCTTCCTGCCGCTGATCGCTGTGCTCTCCGAGCAGCAGGGCTGGCGCCAGGCCTCGCTCCTCTGTGCCGGCGGCGCTCTCATCGTCGTGCCGCTCGTGCTGATCTTCCTGCGTAACCGCCCGGCCGATGTGGGCATCACGCCGTTCGGTTCGCCCGAGATGCTTGAGCCGGTGCCTTTCGTGCGCAAGCCAGGCAACGCCGCAAAGCGGGCTATCACTGCTCTCACCAAGGCTTCGAAATACCGCACCTTCTGGGCGCTGGTGGTGGGCTTCGCCATCTGCGGTGCGACAACCAACGGCCTCATTGGCACCCACTTCATCCCGTCGGCACACGATCACGGGCTACCTGAGACCACAGCTGCCGGACTGCTCGCCGTAGTCGGCATCTTCGACATCATCGGCACGATTGGTTCCGGCTGGCTCACGGACCGGGTGAACCCCCGCATCCTGCTCGTGGCCTACTACGGCTTCCGCGGGGTAGGCCTGCTGCTGCTGCCGTACCTGCTGTCGGCGACTGTGCAGCCCCCGATCATCCTGTTCGTGGTCATCTATGGTCTCGACTGGGTCGCGACAGTGCCGCCGACCGTGGCCCTCTGCCGCGAGATCTTCGGAAAGGACGGGCCGATCGTGTTCGGCTGGGTGTTCGCCTCGCACCAGATCGGCGCGGCAATTGCGGCGACCACCGCCGGCTGGGTGCGCGACAGCTTCGGCACATATACACCGGCCTGGCTCGGCGCCGCCGGTCTCTGCGTGATTGCCGCGGTCGTGAGCGCCACGATCACGCGAAAGAAGAAGGTGGACCTCGACTCCGTGCCAGAACCCAAACGGCCGCTGATCCACAGCTGAGCATGGTCTGTTGCGTTCCGCGGCTCGCGGCTAACGTGGATGCCATGTGCAGAAGCATCCACACCCTCCATAATTTCGAGCCTGCAGCCAGCGACGACGAGGTTCACGCCGCAGCTCTGCAGTACGTGCGCAAAATCAGCGGATCCACGAAGCCCTCGAAAGCGAACACTGAGGTCTTCGACCGGGCGGTGGCCGAGATCGCCCACATCACGCAGCACATGCTGGAAGACCTGGTCGCGACGGCGCCGCCGAAGGACCGCGAGGTCGAGGCGGCCAAGGCGAAGGAGCGCTCGGCCCGCAGGTTCGCAATAGCCTGATTCGGCCTTCCCGCTGCTGCAGGGTGCCATCCTTGGATGGTGACTGTTCTCGACGCTGACCTGCTCGCCCGCATCCACGGGCGGGCAGCTGGCTATGACCGTGACAATGCCTTCCTTACCGAAGACCTCGAAGAGCTGAAGGCCGCCGGCTACCTGAAAGCCCTGGTGCCCACCGAACTCGGCGGCCTCGGACTGAGCCTCCAGCAACTCGCCCACGAGCAGGTCGCTCTCGCTGCGGCTGCGCCAGCGACCGCGCTTGCCGTCAACATGCATCTCGTCTGGACCGGTGTCGCCAAGACCCTCCGCGACCGCGGTGACAACTCCCTCGAGTTCGTGCTCACCGACGCCGCGGTGGGTGAGGTGTTCGCGTTCGCGATCAGTGAGGCAGGCAACGACCTGGTGCTCTTCGGTTCGACGACCGAGGCGAAGCCGCTGGCGGGCGGCGCGTATTCGTATACCGGAACCAAGATCTTCACCAGCCTCTCGCCGGCCTGGACACGACTCGGCCTCTTCGGCCTCGACACAGAGTCGGCGGATGCGCCAAAACTCGTGCACGCCTTCGTCACGCGCGACGCACCTGGTGTCACCACTCTCGCCGACTGGGACACGATCGGCATGCGCGCCAGCCAGAGCAACAGCACCCGCCTCGACGGTGTCGTCGCCGAAGCAAACCGAGTGGTGCGTCGGCTCGACCCTGGCCCGAGCCCTGACTCGCTCGTCTTCGGCATTTTCGCCAACTTCGAGATTCTCCTGGCCGCTGTCTATGCAGGTATCGGCAAGCGAGCGCTGGAGCTCGCGGTCGAATCGGCCAGGTCCCGCACATCCGCTCGCACCGGCCTCACAGGCGACAAGAGCCCGAATACGCGCTGGAAGATCGCGGATGCCGCCCTGGCCCAGGATGCCCTGCTGCCCCAGATCGACGCCCTCGCATTCGACGTCGATAGCCTTGCAAATCGCGGGGACCAGTGGTTTCGCGCGCTGGTCGGAGTCAAGTCCCGCGCGACCAGGACCGCGAAGTACGTGGTCGACCAGGCAATCGCCGTCGCCGGCGGCTCAGCGTTCTCCACATCCAGTGAACTCGGTCGGCTCTACCGCGACGTGCTGGCTGGCGGCTTCCACCCGAGCAACGAGGACTCAGTGCACACGACGGTGGCTAACGCGTTGCTCGGACCGGAGTGAGGTCGAGCGGCCAATAGGCTTGCCGCATGAGCAGCTCCCTTCCTCCGTTCGATAAAGATGCAGTCGTCTGGTCAGTCGGGCAGGCCGGTCGCACAGAAGCACTCGAGTCACGTCCGCTGCTGGTGCTCATGCACGGCAGGGGCTCACACGAGCGCGACCTGTTTTCGCTGGTGCCGATGCTGCCTGAGAATGCGGTCGTCGCGGCGCTGCGCGCACCCATCCCGCTGGGCGACGGCTACTCGTGGTTTCCGGTTGGCACTCCCGGGCAGCCATCGCTCGTCGCAGCTGACGCCGTCACCGAGCAGGTGCTCGAATGGCTCGACACTCTTCCACGGGGTGGCCCGATCTGGCTGATGGGGTTCTCCCAGGGTGGCTGCATGGCCACTCACCTGATGCGCCACGCTCCAGACCGGTTCTCGGCATACGTGAACCTGTCAGGTTTTGTGATCCCGGGGGAGCGCCACGCGGACCACGAACTCGAAACTCATCGGCCGCCCATGTTCTGGGGCCGCGATGTCGCGGACCCAGTGATCCCGCAAGACGCGATCGATCGCACTGCCGCCTGGTTGCCCAGCCATTCGTCGCTCGTGGTTCGCGAGTACGCGGGTATCGGCCACTCCATCTCCCGCGAAGAGATGGACGACGTGAGCGACTTTCTCACCGGAGCCCTTCGAGCGTGAGCCCAACCGCCAGCGCCCTCGTCTTCCTCGAGCGGATGACTGACGAGTTCACGGCCCCGGGCACACCCCGCCTTCCGCGCAGCTACACAGGCGG
>JAODLU010000375.1 GCA_025464125.1 Microbacteriaceae bacterium
CGCGAACGTCGCCCACTGCTTGTCTTCTGCTGCCGTCAGTGGGATGGCGGGCTGGGGTGCAGCAGGCTGAGGGGCCGGAGTTGCGGGCTGCGATGTTGGGTCAGTCATTGCATTACCTTTCGATCAACGGTTTCGTGGGCCTGACGGTCTTCGTCGCTTAACGCAGTAAGCCCAGGCACTCGGCCCGGGCTCACTGTCTCACAACGTTGTTACGTGAGGACGCTGTTACGTGAAGAAGTTGTTACTTGACGAACCGGAAGGCGAACGGGTAGCGGAACGAGCCACCCTGCGTCACCTTGACTCCGCCGATGATCGACAGCACGAGGTTGGCCAGGTAGATCAGCCATCCGATGAGGCCCGGAAGGAAGAGGACGCTGTACGCGCCGGAAGCCACGAAGATCGCAACCAGGATCGCGCTGATGATCGACCAGACGACATAGATGATGAGGAAGGTGATCTGCCAGTTCAGCGCCTCCTTCGCCTCGACGCGAACCTTCGCGCCGCGGTCCTTGAGGACCAGGAAGATGATCAGCGACGGAAGAATCCAGAGGACGCCTCCGAAGTGAGCGAGGGACGCCCAGAGCTTGTCGTCGGCTTCGCTTAGTGGAGCGGCGGGAGCGGCTGCGGGCTGCGGTGTTGGGTCAGTCATTGCATTGCCTTTCGATGAGCGGTCCGTCCTGGAAAGCAGGAAAGAGTTGGCGCCGCACTCGCTTATCCCCCCGGACAGGGGCAGTGCGCAAGCACATGCATAAGGTAGCGCCCCCGTAACGTGGGTGCAATGGGGGTGACCGCGTGTGTCGCGATACAATTGGCAGTCATGGGTGGCGAGTGCTAAAGCCCCATCGGCAAAGGCGGAGGGAGGTGCGAGATGGTTTCTGAACGCAGTCTCGAAGTACTCCGCGTCATCGTGCAGGACTATGTGGCGTCTCGTGAGCCCGTCGGGTCCAAGTCGATAGTCGACCGCCATTCCTTCGGTGTGTCTGCCGCCACGATCCGCAACGACATGGCCCTTCTCGAAGAGGAGGAGCTGATCGCGGCACCGCACACTTCGTCGGGCCGCATCCCGACAGACAAGGGCTATCGCGTTTTCGTCGACCAGCTCGCCGACCTGCGCCCGCTTACCCCCGCCCAGCGCACCGCGATCGAGACCTTCCTCGGTGAGTCATCAGATCTTGACCACGTGCTTACCCGCACAGTTCGACTGCTTTCGCAGCTCACGCACCAGGTCGCGCTCGTGCAGTATCCGTCGCTTAGCCGCTCCCGCATCCGTCATGTCGAACTGGTTCGACTTGCCGCTCACCGAATGATGACGGTGCTGATCACCGATACCGGTCGTGTCGAACAGCGCATCGTCGATGTCACCGCTGAGCTCGACGAACAGTTTCTCGGTCAGCTCAGAACCAAGGTCAATGCCCTCATAGGGGGGCTCGGTCTTGCTGAAGCCGCTGGCAAACTCGCTACTCTCCCCTCGAAGTTCGCGCCCGATCGCGCGGCAGCCGTCGAACAGGTGGCTACAGCGCTTGTCGATCAGGTGCTCGCAAACCGGCAGGAGAAGCTCGTGATGGCTGGCACGGCAAACCTCGTGCGCACGGAGGAAGATTTCACCGGCAGCATCTACCCGGTTATCGAGGCGATCGAAGAGCAGGTGACCCTGCTGCGGCTTTTTGCTGAGATGGAGCCCGACCAGAACGGGTTCTCCGTGAGCATCGGCAGCGAGAACGCTTCGTTCGGCCTTGGCGAGACCTCGGTTCTCGCGACCGGCTACACGACGTCAGGCGGTGAGCTCTCGCGCCTCGGCGTGATCGGCCCGACCCGCATGGACTACTCCACGAATATCGCCGCGGTTCGCGCGGTGGCCCGTTACCTGTCTCGCCTTCTCGGCGAAGAAAATTAGAATCGCAGCCGCTCCGGGTCACCTGCCCGGAACGTCGCCGCGACAATGTTAAGGACTGGATTTGGCTGACCATTACGAAGTGCTGGGCGTCGAGCGCACCGCAACTACTGACGAGATCAAGAAGGCGTATCGCCGTCTCGCACGCGAGTTGCACCCCGATGTGAACCCGGGAGCTGACGCCTCTGAACGCTTCAAGCTCGTGACGCACGCCTATGACGTGCTCGCCGACCCGCAGCAGCGCCAGCAGTACGACATCGGTCCGCAGGCCGGATTCGGCGGCGGCGGCGGCGGCGGCAATTTCGGAAACTTCGGCGATATCTTCGAGACGTTCTTCGGCGGCGGCCAGAACACCAGGGGCCCCCGTTCGCGCCGTGAACGCGGCCAGGACGCGCTCGTGCGCGTCGAGGTAGACCTTGATGAGATCATCTTCGGCACCAACCGCGACATCGAAGTTGACACTGCCGTGCTCTGCGAGACCTGCGAAGGGTCGTGCTGCGCGCCGGGCACCCAGCCGGTGACCTGCGACATCTGTCGTGGCAGCGGGCAGATCCAGCGCGCCGTGCGCAGCCTCCTCGGCAACGTCATGACATCGAGCCCATGCGGCACCTGCCGCGGCTACGGCACGGTCATCCCGAACCCATGCCCCACCTGCCAGGGCCAGGGCCGTGTTCGCGCGCGCCGCACCATCCCTGTCGACATTCCCGCGGGCGTCGACACCGGCGTTCGGCTGCAGATGCCGAGCCAGGGCGAGGTCGGGCAGGCCGGTGGGCCGGCCGGCGACCTCTACCTCGAGATCAAGGTGCGCCACCATGACGTGTTCAGCCGCAACGGCGACGACCTGCTTGCAACGCTCGAAGTGCAGATGACTGATGCAATCCTCGGCACAACGACCACGCTAAAGACGCTGGACGGCGAAGTATCGGTCGACATCCATCCGGGCACCCAGAGTGCGGAAGTCATCACGGTCAAAGATCGAGGTGTCACGCGTCTTCGCGGCAGCGGTCGGGGCGACCTCAAGATCGGCGTGCAGGTGACAACACCGACGAAACTCGGCCACAAGGAGCAGGAACTGATCAAGCAGTTCGCAAGTGCACGCAAGCCCGCGGCTCCCACCCTCACGCACTTCCAGCAGGGCCTTTTCCAGAAACTTCGCGACCGGTTCCTCAACATCTGACCGTGGCCCACTTCTACCTGAGCGAAGACCTCGAGCCGGTTGCGGCAGGCACGCGCATCTCGGTGACGGGCGCCGAGGCACGGCACGCGGTGACCGTGAGCCGCATCCAGCCAGGGGAGCGTATCTCGGTCGGCAACGGCTCGGGGTTCGTTGTCACCGGCGACGTCATTTCGGCCGAGGCATCCGAATTCGTCGTCGAGGTCGGATTCGTGATGGAGACAGCCCCTGCTTCGCCCGCGATCTGGCTGGCGCAGGCGCTCGCCAAGGGCGACAGGGACGAATACGCGGTGCAGCAGGCGACAGAACTCGGCGTCGACGGAGTGATCCCCTGGTCTGCCCAGCGGTCGATCGTGAAGTGGGAGGGGGCGAAGGTGCGCAAGGGGCACGACCGCTGGCAGGCCATCGTGCGCGAGGCAACGAAACAATCGGTTCGGCCATGGATTCCCGAAGTCGCAGACCTGGCATCAACGGTTATTCTTGCTGCGCTTGCGGCAGAGACGCGGATGCTCGTGCTCGACCCAGAGGCGGACCTCGCGCTCAGCACGCTGGAGCTCGACGCTCGCGATGTCGTGGTTGTGGTTGGGCCGGAGGGAGGCATCGCGCCCTCTGAGCTTTCGCGGCTCACGGCAGCGGGTGCGACTCCCGTGCGCCTTGGCGACACAGTGTTGCGCACGAGCACTGCCGGGCCGGCAGCAATCGCGGTTCTGTCGGCGAAGCTCGGCCGCTGGTAGCGAACTCAAGCCGGGCAGCAGCACTACGCGGGTACTCTTGTGGCATGTCAGAAACGTCGCAGAAATCGATCTTCAGCATGATTGTCGACCGGGAAATCCCGGCAGACATCGTGTTCGAGTCAGATCGCATCATCGCGTTCCGCGATATCGCGCCGAAGGCCCCGGTTCACCTTCTCGTTGTGCCCAAAACTGCCGACTATCGCAACGTGACCGAGCTCGCGGCCGCCGACCCGGCTTTGCTTGCGGAGGTCGTTGCGACCGCCCAGCAACTGGCCAACGAGCACACTTCTGGCGAATACCGCCTGGTTTTCAACACCGGCGAAAGCGTCGGGCAAACCGTTTTCCACGTGCACGCGCACGTTATGGGTGGCGGCCTGACTGAAGGTTCACTTGGCCTCGGCTGAGCACTCGCAGGCCGGGCGACGCGAAACCCGGCGATCTGAAGCCGGGCCGAATGGCACCGCTCGCGTGCAGATCCGCGTCGACGGCGTGGCGATGGTGCGCCTGCTGGGCCCGCAGGACCGTCTCCTGAAGGCGATCGAGGCCCAGTTCCCTGGTGTCGCCGTGCTCGCTCGCGGTAATGAGATCACCCTCGAGGGTGAACCTGCAGCTGTGACCGCTGCTGAACGACTGGTCGAGGAGCTGGTGAGCATGGTGCGTGCAGATCGTGAACTGGAGCAGAGAGACGTGACGGAGTCCGCCAAGATCCTGCGCGATGACCCGCAGTCGAGTCCAGCCGAGCTGCTGAGCCAGGCGATTCTCACCAGCCGCGGCAAGAGCATCAGGCCGAAGACACTGGGCCAGAAAGATTACGTCAACGCGATCGACCAGAACACGATCACCTTCGGTATCGGTCCGGCAGGCACGGGCAAGACCTACCTCGCCATGGCGAAGGCCGTGCAGTCCCTGCAGCGCAAAGAGGTCACCCGCATCATTCTCACGCGGCCTGCGGTGGAGGCCGGGGAGAGGCTCGGCTACCTGCCGGGCAGCCTCACCGACAAGATCGACCCTTACCTCCGTCCCCTGTACGACGCGCTGAACGAGATGATGGACCCCGAGATCGTGCCGAAGCTGCTGGCGGCGGGCACCATCGAGGTCGCTCCGCTCGCCTACATGCGTGGCCGCACGCTCAACAACGCCTTCATCATCCTCGACGAGGCGCAGAACACGACGCCC
>JAODLU010000380.1 GCA_025464125.1 Microbacteriaceae bacterium
CCCACGATGCGAGTGTCGAGATGCGGCACCGACATGGGCGGCGAACCGACCGCGGCCTTGCCGTAGACCTTCGCGCGGTGGCGCGCCACTCCCTCGGGGTTGTCAGTGCGCAGGAACTCGCCGCTGACGGGGAATCCACCAAAGCCCTTGGCCTCGGCGATGCCCGACTTCTGAAGCAGAGTGAGCGCTCCGCCACCCGCACCGACGAAGACGAACTTGGCGTAGACCTGCGCCGGGGTGCCGCCGACCTGACCGCGCAGTCGCAAGCGCCACGAGCCGTCTTTCTGCCGGTGCAGGCCAGTCACCTTTTGCTCGAGGTGCAGGTGCGCGCCGTTTGTCGTGAGGTATTTGAGCAAGCCGTGGGTGAGTGCGCCGAAGTCGACATCCGTGCCAACGTCGATGCGCGTTGCTGCGATCTTCTGCGATTTCTTGCGACCCGGGATCATCACCGGTGTCCACGAGCGGATGACAGCTGGGTCTTCTGTGTACTCCATGCCCTGGAAGAGCGGGTGGTCCTTCAACGCCTCGTGGCGCTTGCGCAGGTACTCGACGTTGTCATCGCCCCACACGAAGCTCATGTGCGGCACGGGGTTGAGAAAGGCCTGTGGGTCCGGCAGCAGGTCCTTCTGCACCAGATACGACCAGAACTGGCGGGAAACCTGGAACTGCTCGTTCACCTTCACGGCGCTCGAAATGTCGATGGAGCCGTCGGGGCGCTGCGGCGTGTAGTTGAGCTCGCACAGCGCCGAGTGCCCGGTGCCCGCGTTGTTCCACGGGTTCGAGCTCTCCATCGCGGTGTCGGAGAGGCTCTCGAAAATGTGGATCGTCCAGTCGGGCTGCAGCTGCTTCAGAAAAGCTCCGAGGGTGGCACTCATGATGCCACCGCCGATCAGGGCGACATCGATGGTGTTGGCAGGAAGGCTCACCATGCAAGTTTACGGCGGGTGCGGGGGCTGGCCGCCGGTGAGGGCCTCACAGCGGGGTTAAAGTCCCAGCTTCTTAAGCGCGGCATCCATCTTCATGGCCATTGCCGCATATCCCGCGTCGTTCGGGTGCAGCCCGTCAGATGCCATCCACTCCGGGTGATGTTCGATCCAGTGCGACGCCCCCGGAATGTAATCGGCATGGATAACAGCGGCTGCATCTTTCACCCAGCCTGAGATCACTTCGAGGGAATGGGGGCGATAGTCGGTGTACCAGAACGGTTCGACCACGATGATCCTGGCCTTGGGCAGGGCCTTTCTCAGACGACCGAGATCGGAGGTGATCGTGCCATCGATCTTCTTCGCAGAGCTCGCGTAGGAGAAGTTGTCATTCAGGCCCATGGTGACGAAGACGATGTCAGGATGCTGCTGGATCACCCGGTCCGGCAGGTCGCCTGGCCCGTACACGCCGCGGTTGTTTACGAAACCGAGCCCGTTCACGCTGGGGTTGTATTCCCTCCAGCCACGCTCTTTAGAGATCACCGTCGACCAGCGTTTCGACTGGTTGCTCGCGCCGGTACCCAGTGTGTAAGAGTCACCGTAGAAGCCGACGAGCGGCCCGGATCCGGCTGGTGCTGGCGGCTTCCCTGCGCTGTCCACGATGATGCCTCCCAGCACGACGGCGGCCACCGCTGCGATGCCGGCGACGATCCACCATGGCGTGCGGCTGCTCATGACTCTTATTCGGTGCGGCCCGGTGGAACGTTTGCTGTCAGACGATGCCCTTAGCTGGATCGCCCATCGGCACACTCCGCAGGATCACGATCTGGGACTCCCCGTCGGCCGCGTCGCCCTTCAGCTCGTTGAGCTGTGGAACGAGAGGGCCAGCAGCATGGGCGCGCAGGTCATCCATCGTGGTCCAGCTCTCGACCAGCACGACATCGCCGGACTTCGTGGTGTGGATGGCCCATCTCTCACAGCCCTGCTCCTCGTGCACGAGCGGTACGACGACTGCGTATGCGTCGAGCAGGTCCTGCTGGCGACCGGGCTTCGGAGTGGTGGTGACGACAACGGCGACTGGCATGTTTTCTCCTTCGAAAATGCGGCGACGCCAGCCTAGTTGGCGGGTGCCAGCTGAACGGCCACGAGCTCCGCGATCTGCACGGCGTTCAGCGCTGCGCCCTTACGGAGGTTGTCGTTGCTGATGAACATTGCAAGGCCCCGCCCGTTCGGCACGCCCTCGTCCTGCCGGATGCGACCGACGAAACTCGGGTCCTGCCCGGCCGCCTCCAGCGGCGTCGGCACATCAACAAGCATGACGCCTGGGGCATTCGCGAGCAGTTGCTTCGCCCGCTCGACGCTCAACGGGTTCGCGAACTCGGCGTTGATCGCCAGGGAGTGGCCGGTGAAAACCGGCACACGAACGCAGATGCCGCTGACCAGCAGCTCTGGCAGCTCAAGGATCTTACGGCTCTCGTTGCGGAGTTTCTTTTCTTCGTCAGTCTCGAACAGACCGTCATCGACGAACGCTCCGGCCTGCGGTATCACGTCGAAGGCGATGGTCTTCGGGAACGTCCTGGCCGCAGGGAAGTCGACCGATGATCCGTCGTGCACCAGCTGCATGGTGTCCTGTGCAACAGCCGCCCTGGCCTGCTCGAGAAGCTCTTCGCCCCCGGCGAGCCCGGCCCCTGAGACTGCCTGGTAGGTGCTCACGATGAGGCGCTCGAGGCCAGCCTCCGTATCGAGCACCTTCAGCACGGGCATGGCGGCCATGGTCGTGCAGTTCGGGTTCGCGATGATGCCCTTGCGCGCATCCGCGATCGCGTGCGGATTGACCTCGCTGACCACGAGCGGCACATCGGGATCCATGCGGAATCCTGATGAGTTATCGATCACGAGGACGCCAGCCGCGGCGAACCGGGGAGCCTGTGCCTTCGCGGTTGTCGCGCCAGCAGAGAAGATCGCGATGTCGAGCCCGCTCGGGTCGGCAGTCGACGCGTCCTCGACGGTGATCTCACCGTCTCTCCAGGGGAGCGTCGTGCCAGCAGATCGTGCAGAAGCGAAGTAGCGGATCTCGGCGACCGGAAAGTCACGCTCGGCGAGAAGCTGGCGCACGACCGCGCCTACCTGTCCTGTGGCGCCGACGACGCCTATTCTCACGCCTGCGCTCATCGCCCGGTTCCTCCGTGTACCTCTGCCACAACATCCGCATCGAGGCCGAACGCATGGTGAACCACGCGCATCGCCTCGTTGACCGTATCTGCCCGAGTAACCACGCTGATGCGGATTTCGCTGGTCGAGATCATCTCGATGTTGATGCCCGCCTCGAAAAGTGCGGTGAAAAGTTTGGCCGAAACGCCGGCGTTGGTGCGCATGCCAGCACCGACGAGCGCCAGCTTGCCGATCTGGTCGTCGTACTGCAGGGAGTGGAAACCGACCTCTACCTTGGTGTCTTCGAGTGCCTTGAGCACCGCTGCGCCGTCAGATTTCGGCAACGTGAACGAGATGTCGGTCAGCCCGGTGGATGCAGCTGAAACGTTCTGCACGATCATGTCGATGTTCGCGTCTGTCGACGCCACGATC
>JAODLU010000388.1 GCA_025464125.1 Microbacteriaceae bacterium
GGGTCAACTGGGACCCGGTTGACCAGACCGTGCTGGCCAACGAGCAGGTGCTGCCGGATGGAACATCCGATCGCTCAGGCGCGGTCGTGGTGAAGAAGAAGCTCACCCAGTGGTATTTCAAGATCACTGACTACGCCGACCGCCTGCTCGACGATCTGAACCAGCTCGAGGGTTCATGGCCGCCGAAGGTGCTGGCGATGCAACGCAACTGGATCGGCCGCTCGATCGGGGCGGATGTCGACTTCGAGATCGAGGGTCGCGATGAATCCGTCACCGTGTTCACAACCCGACCAGACACGCTGTACGGCGCTACATTCATGGTCGTCGCCCCTGACGCGGACCTGGCTGCAGAGCTCGTCGAGAGCCGTTCGCCCGAAGTGAAAGCGGCGTTCGCCGAGTACCTCACCCAGGTGCAGAAGACCACTGAGATCGAGCGCCAGGACGCGAGCAGGCCGAAGACCGGTGTGTTCCTCGACCGTTTCGCCATCAACCCGGTCAACGGCGAGAGGCTGCCGATCTGGGCTGCAGACTATGTGCTCGCGGACTACGGGCACGGCGCGGTCATGGCAGTTCCCGCCCACGACCAGCGCGACCTCGATTTTGCTCGCAAGTTCGGCCTGCCGGTGAAGGTCGTGCTCGACACGAACGCGCCGGTGACCGGCGTCATCCCCGTTATCCCGGTCAACCCTGAGACCGGTGAGGCCGAGCTGCCTGACGACCTGCCGCCGCTGGACCCTGCAGTCACCGGAAGGCCGCTGCTCGGCGAGGGCCGCATGATCAACTCGGGCCCGCTCGATGGGCTGAGCAAGTCCAACGCGATCAAGCGCGTGGTCGAGCAGCTCGAAGCCGCAGGCAAGGGCCGCTCTGCGCGCAACTATCGGTTGCGCGACTGGCTGATTTCCCGCCAGCGCTACTGGGGCACCCCCATCCCGATCCTGCATGGCGAGAATGGCGAACTGATTCCGGTTGCTGAAGACCAGTTGCCAGTTCTGCTGCCCTCGAGCGAGGGCCTCGACCTGAAGCCGAAGGGCACATCGCCGCTGGGTGGAGCCGAGGACTGGGTGAACGTGACCCTGCCCGATGGCACTTCAGCGCGACGCGACCCCGACACGATGGACACGTTCGTCGACAGCTCCTGGTACTTCCTGCGATTCATGAATCCCAACGACGACACTCGCGCTTTCGACCCCGCGCAGGTCGATAAGTGGGCGCCGGTCGACCAGTATGTCGGCGGCGTCGAGCATGCCATCCTTCATTTGCTCTACGCGCGGTTCATCACCAAGGTGCTGTTCGACCTCGGTTACGTGAGCTTTACCGAGCCCTTCAGCGCGTTGCTCAACCAGGGCATGGTGCTTTCCGGCGGCTCGAAGATGTCGAAGAGCAAGGGTGGCGTGAATCTCGGCGACGAGATCGACGCGCACGGTGTGGACGCCATCCGCCTGACCATGGCGTTCGCCGGCCCGCCTGAGGACGACATCAACTGGGAAGACGTGTCCCCGGCAGGGTCTGCCAAGTTCCTGGCTCGTGCATGGCGCCTGGCGCAGGATGTCACCAGCGCCCCTGAGGTCGAGTGGCGCTCTGGCGACACAGAGCTTCGGCGTGTCACCCACCGCTTCCTCGCGGAAGCGCCAGGCCTCATTGAGGCTTTCAAGTTCAACGTTGTCGTCGCCCGCCTGATGGAACTCGTGAACGCCACCCGAAAGGCCATCGACTCCGGCCCCGGCCGGGCGGATGCCGCAGTGCGTGAAGCCACCGAAACCGTGGCCCTCGCCCTCAGCCTGTTCGCGCCGTACACGGCCGAAGAGATGTGGGAGAAGCTGGGTTACCCTGCCAGCGTCGCCATGTATGGCTGGCGTCGAGCTGACCCGACCCTGCTCGTGGAAAACTCGGTGACCGCGGTCATCCAGGTAAACGGCAAGGTGCGCGACCGCATCGAGGTCAACCCGAAGATCGACCCGGCCGAACTTGAAAAACTCGCTCGTTCCTCTGCTGCGGTCTCGCGCGCGATCGGTGAATCCACGATCGTAAACGTGATCGTGCGAGCCCCGAGACTGGTGAACATCGCTGTAAAGCAGTAGCGGCGGCCAATCCGCGCGAGCTGCAGGCTCGCCGGATTGTCCCCACCTTCAGCCACAGGGCGGTCGCGGTTTGCGGACTTCTTTAGTTTTCGACGATGACCGCCCCCGATCGCACGGCTGCGCCAGGGGAGAGCGAACCCGGCATCAGCGAACGGGGCATAGTCACGGCGCCGCGCAGTCGGCTGCGAATCGGCCTCGGCGCCGCCGTCGTGCTGCTGGTGGTTGGCGTGGGCATCGCGGTACTGGCCAGCGCGCTGGCCCCGCATGGCGCAAGCGCGGAGCTCAGTGCACCCCTGCCGACGGGCACCATGAGCAGCACAGCGGGCATAACGACGATCGTCCCCGGCAGCTCGACCCTCTACGTGCACATCCTCGGCGATGTTGTTCGCCCAGGCCTATACCTGCTGCAGGATGGCGATCGTGCGGTGGACGCGGTGGCGGCGGCCGGTGGGTTCGCCCCAACCGCCGACCAGTCCCAGCTCAACCTCGCGCGGCTGCTTGTCGACGGCGAGCAGATCTTCGTGCCGGCCGTCGGGCAGTCGCCAGCAGCCGGACTTTCGGGCAGCGGTTCGACGGGCGGCAATTCCGCGGGCGCGTCCGTCGCGGGCAAGGTAAACGTCAATACGGCTGACGCCACGACGCTCGAGACACTGCCGCGAGTCGGGCCCGCAATGGCCAAGCGCATCCTGGACTGGCGCACGGCCAATGGGCGTTTCAGCGCCATCGAAGATCTCATGAGCGTGACCGGCATCGGCGAGAAGACCTTCGATGGCCTCAAAGAACTTGTGACCGTCTGATGGCCGACTTCAGGCTCGCTCTCCCTGTCGTGATTGCCTGGTGCAGCGCGGCGGTCATGATTGCGTTCCCGCATGCCCTGCCCAGCGCGTCGCTGGCTGCGTGGGCAGTGGCCATCGCTGCTACAGTCCTGGCCGTCGTGCTTAGCCGGCGCGGGTGGCTGGCAACAGTGGCTGTCACGCTGGTCGCGATTGCGCTGCTGCTGGCAGTCGCATCCGCCCACGCGCCAGTGCGGCAACCTGCTGGGTTGCTCGATGCCTCGACGCACGGGCGGTTCGTTCGAGCCACCGTTGTCACGACCGAGACAGTACATCCCGGTGCGCAGTACTTTCGGGGCACGATCACGCAGGCACAGGTCGGCACTCGATCGTCGGGGACCGAGGTGCCAGTGCTCGTCTTCGCCAGCATGGATGCCGCGGCAGCCCCAATCGGCATCGCAACGAGCCTGCGCCTCGAGGGCACACTCGCCGCGGCAGATCCCGCTTCCGGTATCGCATTCCGCTTCTTTGCCGGCGGCAAGCCTTCTGTCGTGGGGTCGCCACCGCCGTTGCTCGACTGGGCCAATGCCCTGCGGGAGAGTTTTCGTCGTGCAGCTTCGACGTTGCCGGGCGACGGCGGCGCACTGCTGCCAGGACTCGCCATCGGTGACACTGGCGCTGTCAGCGAGAGCCTCGATGCGGCGATGAAGACAAGTTCGCTCAGTCACCTCACCGCAGTTTCCGGCGCGAACTGCGCTGTCGTGATCGGGCTGGTGATGATCGGCGGAGCACGACTCGGCCTGTCGCGCCGAGCCAGGATCGGCGCATCGATCGTGGTGCTGGCCGCATTCGTCGTGCTCGTAACCCCAGAGCCCAGCGTGCTGCGGGCGGCAGTGATGGCAGTGATCGTGCTCAGCGCCCTGGCGCGCGGCAGGCCCGTGCATGGCCTGCCGGTGCTCGCGCTTGCCGCATACGTGCTGCTTGTGCTCGACCCGTGGCTCGCGCGCGACTACGGCTTCGTGCTGTCTGTGCTGGCGACTGGTGGCCTGCTGCTGTTGGCGGGGCCACTCGCGAAGGCCATGTCGCGGTGGCTGCCGGCATCCGTATCTGCGGTGATCGCCGTGCCGCTGGCAGCCCAGCTTGCCTGCCAGCCTGTGCTCATCCTTCTCGCGCCGGTGTTGCCGACCTGGGGAATCCTGGCGAACATGCTTGCCGAGCCCGCGGCACCGCTTGCGACTGTGCTTGGGCTCGTCGCCTGCTCGGTGCTGCCGTGGTGGCCGGGTGCTGGGCAGGTGATCGCCTCGGTCGCGTGGGTGCCATCGGCATGGATAGCAGGCATCGCCAGGTTCTTCGCGGCAGCCCCTGGCCACAGCATTCCCTGGCCGCCGGGCGTCACGGGAGTCCTGCTCATTACCGGGGTGACCGTGATGATGCTGGTCTTCGCTTTTCGCGACCGTCGGGCGCGCACCGTGGCCGCAGCGGGTCTCGCTTTGGCTCTCGTCGCCTACATCGGTATCGTCGGCGGCACCGCGGTCACAGTGCAACTCGGCAGGCCAGCGAACTGGCAGTTTGCAGCCTGCGACATCGGTCAGGGGGATGCGGTTCTCATCCGCAGCCTCGGCCGCGTCGCCCTGATCGACACCGGGCCGGAGCCCGCGCTGCTGACCAGGTGCCTCGACACCCTTGGCATCGATCGCATCGACCTTCTGGTGCTCACCCACTACGACCTCGATCATGTTGGAGGTGCAGCGGCGGTTTTCGGCAGGGTGGGCGTCGCGATGGTCGGACCGATGGACGGCGGTGACGACGAACGACTCGTCCGCGACCTGGCAGGGGCGGGCGCTGAGGTGCGCCAGGCCTCCCGCGGCATGGAAGGAATGCTCGGCGACCTGCGCTGGCAGGTGCTCTGGCCGAAGGAGAAACTCGGCACGGTCGATCCCGGCAACGACGCAAGCGTCACCATCAGTGTCAGCGCTGGTGGTGACTGCCCTGCCGGCTGCCTCAGCGGCCTGTTCCTCGGCGACCTGGGCGAGCGACCGCAGGCGTTGATGATGGCCGCAAACCGCCTCGGAACTGTGGATGTCGTCAAGGTCGCGCACCACGGATCAGCCGACCAGCTTGCCCGCCTGTACGAGCGCATCCACGCCACTGTCGGGCTGGTGAGTGTCGGAGCAGACAACCGGTACGGGCATCCGACTGAGCACCTCCTGCAGATACTGTCCAGCGTCGGCACACTGGCTGCGCGCACCGACCAGCAGGGGCTGATCCTGGTTTCGCCTGCACCCGGCGGCAGGGTCGGGGTGTGGTCTGAGCGAGCCCCGTCGGTCGGTGGCGCCGGTTAGGCTGGGCGGCAGGCATTCACGACGGTTGAGGAGTCCAGTGGCAGGCAGGACCCCGGCTGGCAGGCCATCGGCCAAACCAGCGAAGTCCGTTGTCACCATTCCGCAGCTCGGGTGGGACAAGGTGCGACCGGCAAAAGTCGTACTGGTGTCTGGCACTGAGCAGTTCCTGGCCGATCGCGCGATTCGCACCCTGCGCGAGATCCTGCGAGCAGAAGACCCGAGCCTCGAGGTCAGCGACATCGAGGCCGACGCATACTCGCCTGGTGAGCTGATCACCCTCGCCAGCCCCTCACTTTTCGCCGAGCCACGACTCATTCGCGCGACGGCGGTCGAGAAATGCACCGACGCATTCATCGCCGAAGTGATGGCATACCTCGAGAATCCGGCCGACGACACATATCTCGTGTTGCGCCACGGCGGGGGAGTGCGCGGCAAGAAGCTTCTGGATGCCGTGCGCGGCGGCCTCGGGGGCGGCATCGAGATCATCTGTGCCGACCTGAAGAAAGACGCCGAGCGGTACGACTTCGCGGCTGCCGAATTCGCTGCAGAGGGCAGGCGCATCACCAGTGGGGCCCTCCGCGCGCTCACCTCGGCGTTCGCTGATGACCTTGCCGAACTCGCCGCCGCCTGCCAGCAACTGCTCGCAGACGAAGGCGCCGAGATCACCGAGGTCACAGTCGAGAAGTACTACTCGGGCCGAGTCGAGACCAACGCATTCCGCGTCGCTGACACAGCTATCGCCGGGCGTTACGGTGACGCCCTCGTGCTGCTGAGGCACGCCATCGCATCAGGGGCAGACCCCGTGCCGATCCTCGCCGCGTTCGCGAGCAAGCTGCGCACAATGGCAAAACTTTCCGGCGCTCGTGGGTCGAGCGGCCAGTTGGCACAGCAGTTCGGGCTGGCGCCATGGCAGGTCGACCGTGCCCGTCGTGACCTTCAGGGGTGGGATGACGCGGGGCTTGGCCGCGCGATCCAGCTGCTGGCAGAAACCGATGCCGCCATCAAGGGCGCAGGCCGCGACCCCGTCTACGCGCTCGAGCGCATGATCGGCGTGATCAGCGATCGAGCTCGTTAACGCACGAACCCCGCCACCAGTGGTGACGGGGTTACGGCTGAAAGCTTCAGAGGGCGTTGACCTGCTTGGCGATGGCCGACTTGCGGTTCGCTGCCTGATTCTTGTGAAGCACGCCCTTGCTGGCGGCCTTGTCGAGCTTCTTCGACGCGACGAGCAGCGCTGCTGCGGCCTTCGTCTTGTCGCCGGCGACAACAGCCTCGCGGGTCGCGCGCACTGCGGTCTTGACCTCGCTCTTGACGGCCTTGTTACGCTCCTGGGACTTCTTGTTCGTGCCGATGCGCTTGATCTGCGACTTGATGTTTGCCAATTGAAGAATCTTTCGTAGAAATGGATTGAGGTCGTGCGGAGATTCCACACGGAAGCCAAGGGTCTACGTTACCAGCGCGGGGAGGCCAAGGCAATCTCCGCTGGCCCGTAATAGCCTGAGGCATGCCTTCGCTTGCTCCGCACATCTCCTCAGTCCCGGCTTCGGGCATCCGCAGGATCTTCGAGATCGCCTTCCAACTCGATGATGTGATCTTTCTGGCGATCGGTGAGCCTGACCGCCCGGTGGCGCCGCACATCCTGGAAGCGGGCGCCGCGGCCTGGCAGGACGACCTGACGAACTACACGCCAAACGGTGGAATCCCGCCGCTGAGGCATGCGATCCAGGCCAAGCTCGCCCGGGAGAACGGCATGCTGGTCGACACCGAGCAGATCTGGGTGACAGTCGGTGGCACGCAGGGGCTTTACGAGGCGATGAGCCTCAC
>JAODLU010000021.1 GCA_025464125.1 Microbacteriaceae bacterium
GACGGACTCGCGATCGCCATGACGATCGGCGCGGTGGTCACCCTCCCGTTCGGCATCGGGACGGCAGGCCCGGCGATCATCGCACCACACATCCTGCTTTTCGGTCTCGCTGTCGCAGTGCTTTCCTCCGCGATTCCTTACGGACTCGAACTGCTCGCGCTGCGCCGCCTGCCCTCCGCGACCTTCTCCATCCTGCTCAGCCTCGCGCCTGCGCTTGCCGCGCTCGCGGGGCTCGTGATCCTGCGACAATCACTCGGCTGGCTGGATGTCGCGGCCATAGCGTTAGTGATCGCCGCAAGCATGGGCGCGGTAAGGGCCGCCGCCCGACGCACTACTTCGCGAGGAACGCCAGCAGCGCTTCGTTGAACTCGGCTGCGTGGCTTACGTTGATGCCGTGGGGTCCGCCCATGACCACGTGAAGCTCGCTGCCCGGGATCGCCGCGTGCGTGCGCGCGCCTGATCCCTCGAATGGAACCACTCCATCCGAATCGCCATGAATCACGAGCGTCGGCACATCCACCTTCTCGAGATCGGCCCTGAAGTCAGTTGCGCCGAACGCGGTCATGGTTTCGAGCGCCGCCACCTTGTCGGCCTGCTCGGTGAGTGCGAGCACCTGCTGGCGCTGGGCCTCAGAGACGACGAGAACGCCGTTAGCGCTCAGGAACTGCGTAATGAACCCGTCGTAAAAGGCCTTCGAATCGGTGGTCAACTGCCCAGCCATGCCCGCAGCCTGGGCAGCCGTGAGTGGGCCATCGGGGTTGGCGGGGCTCTGCAGCAGGTATGGCGGAATCGCGGACGCGAAGACCACGCTGTGCAGTCGGGCTGAGCCGTACTTCTCGAAGTATCGCGCGACCTCGCCGCCGCCCATGGAAAAACCGACCAGGGTCGCATCGTTCACATCGAGCGCTGCGAGCACTGCCTCGAGGTCTTCGGTGAGAGTGTCGTAGCCGTAGCCCTTCTTCGGCCTGTCGCTGCGACCGAAGCCGCGGCGATCGTACGTGATGACCCGGTAGCCCGCGGCGGTGAGCGCGGGCACCTGCTCGCTCCACGATTCACCGGAGAGCGGCCAGCCGTGGATGAGCACTACTGCGCGACCGGACCCGCCAGTGTCGTCAGCGTGCAGATTAACATCTTTGATGATTCCGTGATGGGCGAGAATTTCAGTCATACACGGCAGGGTAAACAGCACTCCTCACGGATTCGACCCCTTGGCATTGCGCCAGCACACGCGTAGCGACAGCCTGTTTGCAAGCCGTAGACACGCCATTGGCGGGGTGTACCGTCCGCGTCATGACTCGATTCGGATACACCCTTATGACCGAGCAGAGCGGGCCGAAGAGCCTCGTCAACTACGCGGTCTCGGCTGAGGCCGTTGGCTTCGACTTCGAGGTCAGCAGCGATCATTACTCCCCGTGGCTGTCGGCGCAGGGCCACGCCCCATACGCATGGGCAGTGCTTGGCGCTGTAGCGCAGGCGACCGAGCGGGTGGAGATTGCCACGTACGTCACCTGCCCCACCATGCGGTATCACCCGGCGGTGATCGCCCAGAAAGCTGCGACCCTGCAGCAGCTGTCGGACGGCCGATTCATTCTCGGGCTGGGCGCCGGTGAGAATCTCAACGAGCACGTCATCGGGCAAGGATGGCCGCCGGTTGCGCAGCGCCAGGACATGCTGGAGGAGGCGATCGAGATTATTCGGGCCCTGCACACTGGCGAACTGACCACCTGGGAGGGGGCTCATTTTCGGGTCGACTCTGCCCGGGTCTGGGATGCACCGGAGGCTGGCGTCCCGATCGCGGTCGCCGTGTCGAGTGCTGCGGGCGCCGAACGCTTCGGAGCTCTCGCCGACCATCTGATCACCACTGAGCCCGAACCCTCGATCCTCGACGCCTGGCCCAGCGCGGCTGCGCGCAGGATCGGCCAGGTTCCGATCTGCTGGGGGCCGGACAAAGCCGAAGCAGTGGCGACTGCGCACGAGCAGTTCCGCTGGTTCGCTGGTGGCTGGTCGGTCAATGCGGACCTGCCGACCCCCCACGCTTTCGAGGGCGCCAGCAAGTTCGTTCGCCCGGAAGACGTCGAGAGCCAGATCGCTTGCGGCCCTGACCTCGAGCAGCTGGCCGACTCTATCCGCACGTACGCGTCGGCGGGCTTCACCGATGTGGCGCTCGTGCAGGTCGGCGACGCGAACCAGCAGCAGTTCCTGGATGAGGTTGCGGGCGACCTGCTCGCTCTGCTTCGCGAATAACGATGGCCGCCACCGTGCCCGGCCAGGATCTGCCGGATTCGACGCAGGATGCCAGCCCGGGCGATGGTCGCGACGAGACGACCAACGAGCGGTCCGACCGCAATTGGGAGGACATCCTGCAGGAGCTGCGGGTGACGCAGACCGGAACCCAGATCATCAGCGGCTTTCTTCTCACTCTCGCCTTCCAGCAGAGGTTCACCCATTTGTCGAGCGGCCTGCTCGGGCTGTACATCGCCCTGGTCGTGCTGGCAGCCGTGACGACGGCGCTCGGCCTCGCCCCGGTGAGCCTGCACCGCACGCTTTTCCGCCAGCATGCAAAACCGCGAATGGTGGCTGTGGCAAGCGCGCTGTTGATGACCAACCTTTTGCTGGTCGCGTTGCTCACAGGCGGGGTGGTGGTACTTATCGTGAGTTTCGCGCTGGATCTCGCCGCGGGCATCACCGCTGGCACTGCAATTTTCGTCGTGCTGGCACTACTGCTCGTAGTGCTGCCTTCGGTGGCCCGCGGCTCCGGCCGGCCGTCGGGCGACGCCCCCAGCTAGTTCGCGCTGCCGGTCTTCTGCGGATTAGTGACGTCGGGCTCGTCTGGCGCGCCGCCAGAGGTCGTGTCTTCCTCGGTTTCAGGGTTGTGCTGCTCTTCAGTGTCGCGATCCTGCTGCTCGTCGAACATGACGTTCACCCTTTCGTCGATGGCGGCGTGCCCGCTCACGCCCCGAACGGTAGGCGCTGAAGGCGAGCGCCGTAACCCCGCCAGGCGACGGAATCCCCGCAGCCACGGAAGGTCGTGCGGCCAGTGGGCGGTGAGGGAGTGAAAACCCCGACGCAGCCTGAGACCCTGCCCCGATTTCTGGGTGAGCGGTCGCATCGAGATGCCCATGCGCAGTGAGCGCAGGAACCGGATCTTTCGTTTCGGACCGATATGGATGGAAAGGTCGACGTCATCGTGCATCAGCATGTCCCTCCGATGCACCAACGGTGCGACCTCCTGCCATACAGAACGCCGGAAGGCGACATTCGAGCCGAACAGGGGCACGTGACCGAGGGCCGCTCCCATCAGCAGGAAGTATGACCCCAGGTAGAGAACCGCTGCGAGCGAGCGCCACCGACGCGGCCCGTCGATGAAATACGCACCACCCGTTATCGCGCTCAGGTCGGCGTCGTCATCGAAGCCGCGCACAATTGTTTCCAACCAGAGGACACCAGGGATGCAGTCGGCGTCCAGCCGCGCGATGACATCTCCCCGCGCCGCGTCATAGCCGGTCGAGGCGGCAGCGGCTATGCCGGGCGCACCCTCGAAAAGCACCAGCGCGCCCGCAGCCGTGGCGACGGCAGCGCTGTCGTCGGTCGAATTGTTGTCGACGACAAGCACCTCGTCAGCGGTCACAGACTGCCCGGCAAGCGCAGCCAGGCAGTGAGCGAGTGCTTCTGCGTCATCCTTCACCGGAATCACGACTGAAACGCGCAGTCGCCAGCCGGTTGGCAGGCGCCCGACAGGCGAACTGGTGATTAGCCTGACGGGTTCTCTTTGGGAGTGCCGTTTGGATCTTCCTTGGCTGGAGGCGGTGGCGCTTGGGTCGGGTCGCTCATGGTTCGTTCTCCGGTCAGTCTCGTTGCGGTCACACTCGTTGCGGTCACGGTGCTCGGCTTGGAACGGTACACCGGCGTCACCGCACTGCCGAGCTCGCCCCGACCCCTTGACTAACGCGCAACGGGATAGCACCGTGGTGTCACATTGACTGTTGGAGGCGAAGATGCCAGGGCGAGACAATGCCAGCCTGAAAGATCCTGAACTCTACGAGGAACTTCGCAAGGATGGCGCGAGCAAGCAAAAAGCCGCGCGCATCAGCAATGCGGCAGCCAGTCGGGGGCGTTCTGCGGTTGGCCGAAAGGG
>JAODLU010000026.1 GCA_025464125.1 Microbacteriaceae bacterium
ATGCCGAAGTGAAGCAGCCGCGGGTGCTTCTCGAAGAAGTGCAACAACCGTGCTCCGGCTTGGATCTCCGGGGCAATCTCCGCCTCCACCCGTTCGACGTAGCCATCGAGAGCGCCCGACGCCGCAGCTTCGCCAGCCCAGGTGCCTGAGCGCAGGGCGAACGAGATGCCCTCGCGTGTGAACGGGTCGAGTAATCCGGCTGCATCTCCGGCCACGATCACCGAACCACGGCGCAGCGGTGAACCTGATGCCCGCCACTGGGTCAGGTGCCCTGAGGCGTGCTGCACGGCCAGGCCGCCGAGGCCAAGCCCGTTCACCCATTCATCCAGGTACCGGCGGGTGCTCTCAGCAGACCCCTTCTTCTGGATCACGCCGAGTGTCAGGTGGTCGTCTTTGGGAAACATCCAGCCATAGCTGCCCGGGGCTTTGCCCCAATCCAGAAAGACGCTGTCTCCCCAGTTCGCGCCGTCCGGCAGGTCGATCTCCCGCTCAAGCGCAAGGTCGGTCGCCTCGATGTCGACGCCGACATACCGGCCGGCCTGGCCGCTTGTTCCGTCGGCTCCGATCACGACAGAGCCGCGGATGTCACCCTCCCCCGTCTCGACGATGACACCGCCAGCCGGGCCAGCCTCACCGTCCTCGCGCAGCACCTTCACGTGCACGCCCTCCACGAAGGTAACGCCGGCCGCCACCGCGGCCAGCACGAGCGCCTCGTCGAACCGGGAACGCTGCACCATGCGGAGAAATCGCGGGCTCGACGTGCTCGTCTTGCGCCAGCGCCCGTGCAACGAAAAGCGCACGGCGGTCGTGTCCCGTTCGACGGTGGCGAGCACCGACTGCGGAAGGTGATCGAGCGAGATGCCGATGAGGCCGCCGCCGCAGGTCTTGTAGCGCGGAAAGTGCGCCCGATCCACGAGCAGCACTGTGGCGCCACCTTCCGCGGCAACGCGGGCGGCGGTGGAACCTGCTGGTCCCGCTCCGATCACCACGACATCCCAGGTATCCCGGTCGGTGATGGCAGCCACGGGATCAGGGTACCCGCGAGGTCGGCCATAGGATCGCTGCATGATCCCTGCCGGCACACTGCTCGCCTTCACACTGACCGCGGTCGGTCTCATGTGCATACCTGGGCCCAGCATGCTGTTCGTAATAGGGCGCTCGCTGGCGCTCGGGCGGGTTGGCGGGTTGCTCAGCGTTGCAGGCAATGCCAGCGGCACCTTTGTCAACGCGCTGGCAGTTGCTCTCGGGGTGGGCGTGATCGTGCAGCAGTCCCTCGTGGTGTTCACCATCGTCAAGGTGGCTGGCGCTGCCTATCTGGTCTATCTCGGCATCCAGGCGATCCGGCACCGAAACGACCACATGCTGGCGGATGCCGAGGCTCCCGTCAAACGTCGCAGCACCCTGCGCCTCCTCGGCCAGGCGTTCCTTGTCGGGGTCAGCAATCCGAAGACGATCGTCTTTCTCCTGGCAGTGCTGCCGCAGTTCGTGAACTACCGCGCTGGCAACGTCACAGTGCAGCTGATGATCCTTGGCGCAATCTTCGTGGGCACCGCCCTGGTCTGCGACAGCATCTGGGCCATCGTCGCCGGCTCGGCGAGGGCATGGTTCGCCAAATCCCCGAAACGCATCGGCCAGCTCGGTGCGGTCGGCGGCGTCATGATGATCGGCCTCGGCGGCGTGCTGCTCGTCGCGGGCAGCGGCAAGGACTAGACCGGCTCTGTGCCGGTCACCAGTCTTTTCGCCCGCCTGGCCATGCGGGCCGCGGCCGACAACGGCGTGCCTATGACGATCGCGATGCGACCAGCGAGCGACCTGTCGTAGTGACCGAGGATGCGCTTGCGATCCCAGGCGAGACGAAGCATGCCACCAGCCAGCCCCTGCCGCTGCGGCTTGAGAGTGAGCGCACCGGCTTCCCGAATGCGAAGCAGACCGTCGAGCTCGTCGAGCCAGGTGTCGCCGCCATCCCCGTGGAAGTAGTTGTCGCCGAGCCAGGCAGGGTCGGGCGTGCGAAAGTCGCCACGAACGAGGTCCGCTGAGCTGCCGAGCAGTCCGCTGCCCTCGAACACGGGGTTGATCATCTCGGCGCTCACCCCGAAATCGTTGATGGCCAGCACTGGCACGCCGAGGGCCACCGCTTCGATCGCCGCGGTTGAGCTAACGGTGACGAGAGCCGCGGCATCCGCCAGGTGGCTCGACATCGGGCCACTCGCCACCACGAGGTTCGCCGGCGCCGGAGGGTCGAGCTGCAGAAGGAGAGTCGCGAATTCGTGCGTCTCGGCGTGAGTCTGCTGCTCGCCGATGGCCGCACGCACCTTGATGAGCACCCGTCGATCAGGGGATCTGCGAGCAGTCTCTGCCAGCCAGCCGAGAAGGGCGAGCCTGTCTGTTCGCTCGGCCGGCACTTTGGCCTGGGTGGCGAACACGATGTCGCCCCTCCCTGCCTGGCGACGACGCGTGCCGAGGGTGAGAAACGGCAGTGTTGCGAGGCCGAACCGCTGCTCCACTCCCATCGACGCCGCAAGTTCGGAGAATTCGCGCACCTCGCGTCGGGAATGGACAACGAAGAGATCTGCCTGTGCCCGGTGCGCCACAGCGAGCCTTGTAGCTGGAACCGAGATGCCCGGTAGGCCGGTCACGATCACGGGCCGACGGGTTGTCGCACCAACGATCGTGCGAATGGCCACCTTCACGACCTTGCCCCGCACGGAGACGAGAACGATGTCTGGGTTCATTGCCGAAAGGCGAGCCGCGAACTCTTCGAGGCCCACCACCTCTGCCATCACGCCGGTTTCCGTGCCAGCCAGCGCTGCAGACAACTGGCTGTCACTCGGCAGCGCAGGCGTCTCCAGCAGGAAGAGCGAGCGATCCCAGTGCGCGGGAGCACGGGACAGCAGCGCCGCCCCCCACTTCACATACGAGTCGGAGTCCGTGAGCGCGACGATCCGGATGGGCGCCTTCACGCTGCCTGTCACGCGGCGACCCGGCGGAGCTTGGCCTGTGGCGCAATCTCTCCCGGGAATACGCGCTTCACGCCGTCGCCCATCGCTTCTTCGACTGTGCGGATATCCCGCACAAGCTGCTCGAAGCCCTGCGGCTCCAAAGAGGCGGCATGATCCGAACCCCACATCGCGTGATCCAGCGTGATGTGACGCTCGATCGCGACGGCGCCGAGGGCAACTGCAGCGATGGAGATCTGCAGGCCGCGCTCGTGGCCGGAATACCCGATCGGAATTCCGGGGTACCGGCCTTTCAGCGTGCGAATCATGCTGAGATTCGCCTCCTCCGGCGGCAGCGGATAGGTGGACGTCGCGTGCATGACCACCAGTTGGTCCGGGTCGAAGCAGTCGACGGCCGCGTCGACCTGGTCGATCGTCGACATGCCGGTCGAGAGGATGATCGGCTTTCCCGTCGCGGCGAGCGCCCTCAGCATGCCGATGTCTGTCAGCGACGCCGACGCGACCTTGTGCGCGATCACGTTCAGGTCTTCGAGAAAGTCCACTGACGGCTCGTCCCATGGGGAGGCGAACCAGTGCAATCCACGGAAGGTCGCGTAGTCGCCGATCTCGATGTATTGCTCCCTGCTGAACTCAACGCGATAGCGGTACTCCAGGTAGGTCATGGTGCCCCACGGCGTGTCACGTGGGGTGCTCTTCATGTGTTCGGGGGTGGAGATCTCCGGGGTGCGCTTCTGGAATTTCACAGCCTGGGCACCAGCATCCGCCGCCACATCGATCAGCTGCATCGCGAGGTCGACATCACCGTTGTGGTTCAGTCCGATTTCCGCGATCACGTAGACCGGCTGGTTTTCTCCTACTGCTGTGCCACCGATTGATACGGCCATGATTCCTCCCACTGTCGGTCGTTCCGCCGGCCGTCTGGCCGCAAGATCATGTCGGCGAGTTCCCTCACCGCTCCGTAGCCACCCGGTGTCTCGAGCACGATGCGCGCCGCCTGCCGAATCTCAGGCGCAGAGCCTGGAACCGCGACAGGCCAGCCGACCAGCTGCATGCAGCCCAGGTCGTTCCCGTCGTTGCCGAGGTACGCCACACGGTCGAGCGGGATGCCGCGCTCGGAAGCCCACCCAGCGAGCGCGGTGGCCTTGTCGCCCACACCCTGCAGCACCTCGGTGCCGAGTTTCGCGGCGCGGGCGCCCACCACGGGGTTCGCCTCGGTAGACAGGATCAGCACCGGGTACCCGGCCTCGCGCAGGTGACGCACGCCCATGCCGTCGGATCGGCTTGCCGTGATGAACTCTGAACCGTCGGCGCCGACCAGCACCCGATCATCGGTGTGCACCCCGTCGAAGTCCGTAACCACAGCAGCGATTTCAAGCAGGTTGCCTGGCGTGATGTCGAGCAGCGGGGCGAGCGCCCTGGCGACTTCCAGTTCGTCGAGAGTGTCGATTTCGATCGCGGTTCTTGGATCCACAGGCTCGAGATCGACCTGGCCGAAGAAGCGGTGTTCGGCCTCGATGAATCCGTCGGCACGCATTACATAGAACGCACCGGTCTCGAGGTAGTGCGGCTCGCGGTCCTGGCGACGCGGGCGAACAGAGGCGTCGTGGTTAACCCCGGCAGCACCTTCATCGGTGTCGCGCCAGAGGAACCCGTAGGTCTCGATGGCAGAGAAGACGACGTCCTGCTCCCCCCGCTGCACGCGGCCGATCGCGCTGGAGAGGGCGATCCTGTCGATGAATGGGGATGTGGCCTGCAGGAAGACGACGAGTTCCGGCAGTACGTCGAGCTGGCCGAGGGCGTCGAGAATGGCGGACTCTGAGCTCGCTTCGTCACCGGCGATACGCGCCGGGCGGCCGACAACGATTGCGCCAGCCGCGGTGGCGGTTGCGGCGATGGTCGGGTCGTCGGTGCTCACGATCACCTGGTCTATGCAGTCGATCGAGCGTGCGGCTTCGATCGCGCGAACCACCAGTGGCACGCCGCCGACCCGTCGGAGGTTCTTGCCTGGCACTCCCTTTGAGCCACCGCGGGCGGGGATGATGGCGATGACGCTCACTGCACCACCTCCTCGAATCGGACTAGAGGCTTGTCACGCTAGGGAGCCATCGCGACAGCCCGGTGGCGCGCAGGTGAACGGATGCCGACGGGAGCATTTCCGGGCGGTGCGGCCAGCTGGTCATCGTCAGTCGAAGACCGAACGACCAACCGCCGTCACGTCGAGGCGCAAACCCCGCGGCAGCAGGAGCGACAGTACCGGCGGCCGCCACCACGCGGAGAGTTGCACCGTCGCGCTGCGGCCGTCCACGGTTTCTGCTCGGTCGACCTGCAGGGATTCGAACGACGACCCGTCGGCCTCGGCGACATAGCCGTCGACTGCTGCCGCGACATCCTGCGATTGCAGCTGCGGGCGAGGGCCGTCGGGGGTCATGGGCACTTGGGCGAGGTCGAATGCTTCAGCCCCGGCGAGCGCCGCGCCATCCGCCAGTGTGAATAGCCGTTTGCGCTCGAGGGCCAGCGAGGTGGCGGCCACAACGAGCAGCACCAGTACCAGCGACAGGAAGCCGAAGAAGATCGTGAGCGGCAGGGTCGAGCCGGTGTCGTCACGCAACCGCTTCACGGTGTGGGCCGCCAGAACCGAGAGACCCGCTCGGTGGCACTTGCCTGCAATGGGATGGTCGCCGGCACATTCAGTGTGAGGCCGGGCGGGATGAGCGGCAGCGCAACGGTCACCGCCACGGACACGGTGACAGTCGCGCCTCGCCGCAGGCAGTCAGACGGCCTCGGCGCGCACTCCACTGACACCTGCGCCGCGGATGCTTCCAGTCCGTAATCGGCTAACGCGAACTCGATGGCACGCTGCGCCCTGGCCTCCGCCTGCTGCTGTGTACCCGACTGCACGAAGACCCGCACGGCCTGTCTCGCAGCCCCCTCCACGGCGAACGCTCCCGCCTGGATCACCGAGACGGTCATCACCAGGTACACGAGGGGCAGAAGCAAAATCATGCCTGCAGTGATGAATTCGAGAGACGCCGAGCCGTCATCCGCGTGGAGTGAAAATCTCGCGCGAGGCATGGCCCCTCACCTCCAGCCCGTTGTCTACACCGGCGAGGCCCAGCAGCGGCAGCGGGGTTCGCACAGTCACAATTGCCGACGGATGCCCGAGATACGTGCCGTAGCCCGCAGTGACGTGCCCCGCGTAACCGCTGCCGAGCCCTGCCGAGATGAGGCCGCGCGTGCGCTCGACGCCGTCACCCAGGTCGTTGCCCGCGAGGGATGCGAACCTGGCACCCTCCGAAGCCGCATCCAGCACGGTGTTGCGGATGTGAAGCGCAAGACCAAGCTGCATGACTGACAGCGTCATCAGAGTGAGCAGGGCCCCCACGAGTACGAACTCCGCCGGTGCAGAGCCACGGTCGCTCCTGATCACGCTCCGAATCAGCACGTCTCAGAATCCAGTCACACGATCGATAGCCTGCTGGAAGACTCCGCTCAAGGCAGGTGCCGCTATGGCCCAGATAACGACGACGAGTCCCGCCGTCATTAGTGTGATCAACACCCAGCCGGGTACGTCGCCGCGCTCGCCGCGCAGGGTTCGTTTCAGGTTCTTCCGACTAATTTTACGCATGTGCACACGCTGGCATTGGCACAAATCCGCGGTCAGATCTCTCCACAGCCGAACGCCGCCTAT
>JAODLU010000032.1 GCA_025464125.1 Microbacteriaceae bacterium
GCCGATGCCAAGGTCTTCCGCGACACCAACAAGCGGATGGTCGAGGAGGGTCAGCGTCCCGCAGAGGGCCGTCCCGAACTGATGGGCATCACCAAGGCGTCGCTCGCCACCGAGTCGTGGCTCTCGGCGGCCTCCTTCCAGGAGACCACCCGAGTGCTCACCGACGCCGCCATCAACGGTCGCTCGGACTCGCTGCGGGGCCTGAAGGAGAACGTCATCATCGGAAAGCTCATCCCCGCCGGGACGGGCCTGCCGAGGTACCGCAACGTCGCCGTCGAGGCGACAGAAGAAGCCAAGGCCGAGCGCTCCCCGAACCGCATCTTCACGGATGACGCCTCGTTCAGCGAAGCCGACCTGAGCTTCGTGGACTTCGACAGCTTCTCGTCGGATGACTACACGCCAGGTACGTACAACTAACAGGCAGTCAGATCCAGGATGGCCCTCGCTCACGCGGGGGCCATCCTGCGTTAAACGGATCTGCCGCCGCGCCGCGTGTTTTACCCCCCGATCGCGGGTCTGTGGGGTAAGGCCGATTCCGCATACCGTTGATAGTCCGGTGCTCACCGGTGATTTTCCCGATTAACCGGAGCCCAGGAAAGGTCGCGGCATGTCGTCACTGGCAGAGATCCTCATCATTCGCGGCCTCATGCCCATCGAGACTCTCGACGCGATGGAACTGTCTCCCGCCGACGACGAACTTCAGGTGATGAGCCTCGTCGACCAGGGCGTCGTCACCAACGCGCAGATCGCTTCGGCTCGCGCCGCACAGGCCGGTCTTCCGTTCGTCGAACTCGTCGACTACCCGATCGACCGCACCGCCGTCTCGCTGGTTCCTGCTGCGCTCTGTCGCCGCCATGAACTGCTGCCGATCGGCGTCTCGGGCGACCTGCTCACCGTTGCCATGGCAGACCCGGGCGACGTCTTCGCCCTCGATGACATCCGCGCGGCCACCCGCATGCGCATCGCGCCAGTGGTCGCCGAGCGTTCAGACGTGCGCAACGCGATCAACCGGTTGCTTCGCGCCGATGGCGAGCTGAGCGAACTTACCAGCGTGCTTGAAGACGAGGGCGGGTCGTCGAGTTCAAGCGAGCTCGCCTCTCTCTCCGACGCAATCGAAGACGACGCACCGATCGTGCGCTTCGTGAACCTGCTCATCAGCCAGGCCATCCAGGACCGGGCATCCGACATCCACATCGAGCCTGCCGAGCACGAGATGGGCGTTCTGTACCGCATCGACGGTGTGCTGCACGAGATGCAGCGAGCACCGAAACAGATCCAGAACGGTGTGATCTCGCGCCTGAAGATCATGAGTGACATCGACATCGCCGAGCGTCGCAAGCCGCAGGATGGCCGGCTCTCGGTCATTCACGGTGGCCGCAAGGTCGACCTCCGTGTTGCCACGCTGCCCACCGTGTGGGGCGAGAAGGTGGTCATGCGAATCCTGGACAACTCGGGATCCAGCATGAGCCTCGATGATCTCAACCTGCTTGAGCGCAACTTCGAGGCATACAAGTCGTCGTACACGAAGCCGTACGGCATGATTCTCGTCACAGGTCCGACCGGTTCCGGCAAGTCGACCACCCTTTACACGACACTTCACACGGTCGCGAAGCCCGAGATCAACGTCATCACCGTCGAAGACCCGGTCGAGTACCGCATGGCCGGGGTAAACCAGGTGCAGGTAAACCCGAAGGCCGGGCTCACCTTCGCGAGCGCACTGCGCTCCATCCTGCGATCCGACCCGGACGTGGTGCTCCTCGGCGAGATCCGCGACCACGAGACGGCGCAGATCGCCATCGAAGCTTCCCTCACCGGGCACCTCGTGCTCTCCACCCTTCACACCAACGACGCTCCGAGCGCAATCACCCGTCTCATCGAGATGGATATCGAGCCATTCCTGGTCGGTTCCGCCCTCGACTGCGTGGTCGCCCAGCGACTCGCCCGTCGCCTCTGCGACCGGTGCAAGGCGCAGTTCGTGCCGACTGTCGATGAGATGCTGGGACTCCGCGTGGGGTTCGACCCGACCATCCACGGTCGCCCAACGCTGTTCCGTCCGGCCGGATGCTCGGCCTGCTCCAACACCGGATACCGCGGCCGCATCGCCATCCATGAGGTGATGATGGTGACCGAAGAGATCGAGCGCCTCGCCGTGCAGCGGGCATCCAGTGCGGATATCACGCGGGCGGCCATCGAGCAGGGCATGATCCCGCTGCGCATGGACGGCTGGATGAAGGTTCAGCTCGGCTACACGTCGATAGAAGAAGTGCTGCGGGTAGTCGCGTGATCGCGCGGCGTCCGGGGGGAGTCGCAGCGAATATGACCAGAGGTTTTGCGGAAAGAGGGGACTGCGCATGAACCAGGAACGACCGGCATTCGAAAACCAGGTAGCACCTGGCACTTTCCCGCCACTCGAGCAGACGCCATCTGACGCACCCGCGCCGCAGGCTGCCCTGCCAGCTCCGACGGTTCCAGTCGCGGCTCCGGCGTCGATGTTCCCGCCGCTCGGCGAGACCTCCGCGTTCGCCCCGCCTGCCGCCCCGGTAGCCACGGCCCTGCCGCCAGCTGTCCCGGTCTACGCGGCGCCAGCGCCAGCACCCGCGCCGCCGGTCTACGCAGCACCGGCTCCGGCTCTTGCCGCACCTGCGCTCGCCGCGCCGGCGCCTGCCGCTCCGGTGTACGCAGCACCAGCGCCAGCCGCTCCAGTTTACGCCGAGCCGGCGCCAGCCGCTCCTGTGTATGCCGAGCCAGCGCCCGTCTTCGCGCCGCCTGCCGCTGCTCCCATCAATTTCGAGCCAGCTCCGGTTTACGCGGAACCCGCACCGGTTCTTGCGGCTGCTGCTCCGGCCGAGGCACCCAAGCGCGGTCGTACGCGCACAAAGGAAGCCGCGCCGTGGTCGCTTGATGACAACGCCGCCGCTCCAGCGAGTGCGCCACCCACCGGTCCGCCAACCGGCGTTGCATCCGCCCAGGATTTCAGCCAGTTCGCCGCGCCGCAGGCAGCGCCGTTCCCCTTCGCCGAGCCCGGACCGTTCGACGGCCCTTCGTTCGCACCGCCGCCGGTGCACCCGCTCGCTCTCGCCCAGGCGCAGGCTGATTCGCCGCCGGTCGCCCGTGCCCCGCGTGTCTTCTCTAATCCAGACACCGACGGTGACCTCCTCGCCGCCCTCGACCGCGTGGTCGAGCTGAACGCATCAGACCTCCACGTGACCCTCGATTCGACGCCGATGCTGCGCATCCACGGCGAGTTGCAGGCCGTGCCCGGAGCTGTGGCCTGGAACTTCGAGAAGATCCATGCTGCGCTGCACAGCATCATCAGCCCCAGCCAGCGCGAGATCTTTGAGAGAGAGCTCGAGCTCGACTTCGCTTACACCCTCTCGGCTGATGCCCGCTTCCGCGTCAACATCTACCAGCAGCGCGGCAGCATGGGTGCGGCCTTCCGTCTCATCCCGTCCACCATCAAGCAGCTCGACGAGCTCGGTGTGCCGGATTCGATCAAGCGGTTCGCGCGGCTTCCCCGTGGCCTGGTGCTCGTGACCGGCCCGACCGGTTCAGGTAAGTCGACCACGCTGGCCGCGATCATCGACCTGGTCAACCGTGAGCGCTCAGACCACATCGTGACCGTCGAAGACCCGATCGAGTTCCTGCACACCAACAAGCGGTCGCTGGTCAACCAGCGTGAGGTCGGCGAAGACACGCACTCCTTCGCGAACGCGCTCAAGCACGT
>JAODLU010000033.1 GCA_025464125.1 Microbacteriaceae bacterium
ATTCGGCGAGCACACGTCGATTCCAGAACCCGCATCTCTCTACATCTGCAAGCCGAGCGGCGTGGACCCATCCGTAGCGCCGGCGGGAAGCGAGAACCTGTTCGTGCTGGTGCCCCTGCCTGCAGACCCCTCCATCGGCAGGGGCGGGGATCCGGATGTCGAGGCGCTGGCAGACCGCATCATCGAGCAGATCGCTCACTGGGCCGGCATCCCCGACCTTGCATCCCGCATTGTGTTGCGGCGCGCGGTGGGCCCGGCGGACTTCGTGGCAGACCTGAACTCGTGGCAGGGCACTGCTCTCGGGCCTGCGCACACCCTGCGCCAGAGCGCGATGTTCCGCGCGGGCAACAAGAGCGGCAAGGTCGAGGGGCTGTTCTACGTCGGCGGTTCGACGATCCCGGGCATCGGGCTGCCGATGTGCCTCATCAGCGCCGAGATTCTCGTGAAGCGTCTGCGCGGCGATGTGTCGACCGAGGCGCTGGCGGAGCCGCTGCAGCCTACGGTTGGCTGATGGGCATCCTCTACCTGCTTGGCCTGCTCGTGGCCCTCACCGGCATGGTCCTGCTCGACCGCCGATTCGGGCTCTTCTTCTGGAAGGATGCCCGGCGCGCGACCATCGTGCTGGTGCTCGGGGTGCTGTTCTTCGTGGCCTGGGACCTCTCGGGCATCGGACTCGGCATCTTCTTTCGCGGCGAAACGGTCTTCATGACCGGCCTGCAGCTGGCCCCGGAGTTTCCTCTCGAGGAAGTGTTCTTCCTCACCCTGCTCTGCTACCTGGCGATGAACCTCGTTGGCGGTGCCGACCGCGTGCTGGCGAGGCGGCGGCCATGACCTACTCGGCCTTGAATGCGCTGTTCCTGCTTCCGGTCGCCGTCGTTGGCGTGTGGGCACTGGTCGTCGCCCGCCGTCGCGGCGGTTTGCGCGGGCTGGCGGTGCTTATCGCGACACTCGTTTTGTTCGTCATGACCGCGGTCTTCGACAATGTGATGATCGCCATTGGGCTCGTCGGCTATGACCACTCACGCATCTCCGGCAGCTTCATCGGACTGGCCCCTGTAGAAGATTTCGCCTACGCGCTGGCGGCCGCCCTGCTGCTGCCGTCGCTCTGGGTGCTGCTCGGCAGGGCACCGGTTATGAGCGGCGACCTGGAGCAGGTGCAGCCGTGAACGCGATCAGGAGCCTGGCGGTCTCCTCCCGCCCGCTCAGCTGGGTCAACACCGCATTCCCCTTCGCTGCTGCATACCTGCTGGTGACACGTGAGGTCGACTTCGTCTTCGTGATCGGCACCATCTATTTCCTCATCCCGTACAACCTCGCGATGTACGGCATCAACGATGTCTTTGACTACGAGTCCGACCTGCGAAACCCGCGAAAGGGCGGAGTGGAGGGTGCCCTGCTCGACCCGGGGGTTCACCGCCTCACCCTGTGGGCCGCAGTTGCGCTGAATGTGCCGTTCCTGGTGTTGCTCGTTGTGGTCGGGCATCCGCTGTCCTGGCTGGTTCTCGCCGTCAGCGTCTTCGCGGTGATCGCGTATTCGGCGCCGGGGCTTCGCTTCAAGGAGAAGCCGTTCCTCGACTCTGTGACGTCGAGCACGCACTTCGTTTCACCGGCCGTCTATGGGCTGGTGCTCGGTGCCGGACTCTTCGCCCCGTCGGTGTTCACGCCAGGCATGTGGGCGCTGCTCGCCGCATTCTTCCTGTGGGGAATGGCCTCGCACGCGTTCGGCGCAGTGCAGGACATCGTGGCCGACCGTGAGGGAGGCATCGCCTCGATCGCCACTGTCATCGGCGGCAGGGCGACCGTGCGGCTGTCGTTCGTGGCCTACCTGCTCGCTGCCGTGTTGCTGCTTCTGACAAGTTTCCCCGGCCCGCTCGCTGCCCTGCTTATGCTTCCGTATGCCGCGAGCGTGCTGCCCTACTGGTCGATAACGGATGCCGAAGCAGAGGCCGCGAACCGTGGCTGGCGGCGCTTCCTGCTGCTCAATTTCGTCACCGGATTTCTCGTCACCCTGCTGCTCATCTGGTACTGGGTGCTCACCACCGGATGCCCGCCGACCAGCCCCGCACCTGCCGAGGCTGCGCTCGTCTTCTGTCGTTCCTGAGCTGTCGCTGGCCCGTCCGAGCTCGGGGCCCTTGCGCCGTGAAGTCGGCGTTCCGCCGGTGCCGCGGCGTCGGCGCTCAGCCGATCGCGCGGCGCAAGCCAGCGGAGTGGCGCGCGCGGCGCAACAAGCGGAGTGGAGGCCGCCGTGGCCTGCAGCTATTCTCGGAGGCGGACGAGGAGGTCTCCATGCCGCTGACCGGCGAATACGAACCGAGCACCAATGAGCGTGCGCGCGTGCAGGTTGAGAAGTACGAGGCGACGGATGGCGCAGAGGGCGGCCTGACAGGCGGACTCCCGGTGATCGTGCTCTCCACGATCGGCGCAAAGTCCGGCAAGCTGCGCAAAACCGCCCTGATGCGAGTGGAGCACGAGGGCCAGTATCTGGTCGTCGGTTCCCTGGGCGGCGAGCCGAAGAATCCTGTCTGGTACTACAACGTGAAAGCCAACCCGCACGTCGAGCTACAGGATGGCGCCGTCAAGCGTGACTACCTGGCTCGGGAAGTAACGGGCGACGAGAAGGTGCTGTGGTGGGAGCGCGCGGTCGAGGCGTTCCCGCAGTACGCGGTTTACCAGAAGAAGACCGACCGGCCCATTCCGGTGTTCGTGCTGACCGCCATGCAGGACTGACGGCGCCGAGGACTGGGGCCCGACGCTATTTCGCCGAGGCTTTTACCCTCACGGGAATGAGCAGCAGCACCCCGACCAGAAGCACGATGACGATGCCGATGATGCCGAACACCTGCTGGTGGAAGATGGTCACGAACAGGGCGAACAGCGTCGGGGCGAGGAATGTCGCGGCCTTGCCGGTCGTGGCGTAAAGGCCGAAGACTTCACCCTCCCGCCCTGCCGGGATGAGTCGCGCGAGAAAGCTGCGGCTCGCCGACTGGGCAGGGCCGACGAACACGCACATGAGCAGCCCGAAGATCCAGAAGATGGTCGCGCCCTGGGCGTGAAAGGCGAGCACGGCCACGCCAGCGACGATCGTGCCGAAGATTGCGGTGATCATCACCGGCTTCGCGCCAAGCCTGTCGTCGAGGCGTCCGACGATCACCGTCGAGATTCCCGCCACTACGTTGGCGGCGATTGCGAAGATGATCACATCACCACTCGAGAAGCCGAATGTGCCAGCGGCAAGAACGCCGCCGAAGGTGAAGACACCGGTGAGCCCGTCCCGAAAGATCGCGCTCGCGATGAGGAACTGCACAGTGGCACGGCTCGTGCGCCAGAGCTCGGCGATGTCGTGACCGAGAACCGCATATGACCGCAGGATTCCCACGCGAGCATGCGCTCCGGGGGTTCTCGGTGCCTCGGGCACCCGCAGGAGCACCGGCAGGGCGAACAGGGCGAACCAGGCCGCCGC
>JAODLU010000222.1 GCA_025464125.1 Microbacteriaceae bacterium
TTGCTTCCGCCACCGAAGGGGATGATGACCGCGTCCTCTGCGACCGCCGCCGCCACGATGGCCTGAACCTCTGCCTCATCGGCCGGGTAGACCACGACATCGGGGGTGCGCAGCAGCATGCTCGCGCGCACGCGAATGAGGTCGCGGATGCTCTTGCCGAACGTGTGCACAACGCGTGACATGTCGTCGGTAGTCACGTTCTCCGAGCCCGAGATGCCCGTGAGCGTCGCAAGGAAGGCGGCGGAGGCGCGGCTGTCCGGAACGGTGATGTCGTCGAAACCGGGCGGGGTGCCCGCTTCGTCATTGAGGTCGACGCCGATCGCCATCTTGAGGAAAGCCGGGAACGCGGGCTTGTCCTGCCAGTGGAAGGCGACGCCTTCGCGGCCCCAGCCCCACCACTTCATGTGCTTTACGTCGGTCACTTATGTGCTCCTCTTGGCGATGTTTGGCTCAGGATTTCGGCCGAGTGGAGTTCACGGAGACGCAGGATCTCCTTGCGGAGCCGCTCTGTGAGCAGTTCGGATGTCTCGTCGGCGAGTCTGCGCAGCGGCTGGCCGTATACGACGGCCACAGGCTGTCGGCCGCGTCTCGGCCAGTTCGTGCCACGGGGGTGGGCCTGGTGTGCGCCGATTACCGCGATCGGGATGCACGGCACATCGCACGCGATAGCCAGCGCTGCGGCCCCCGGCTTGAACGGCCCGAGTTCACCGTCTTTCGACCTGGTGCCCTCGGGGAAGATAAGCAGCGGGATGCCCCGGCTGAGGAGGGTCTTCGGGCTGATGGGGCGCGGCGTCGAGGCGCTGCGTCGAATTGGGAACGCGTTGAAAAACAGTGCCGTGAGCCCCCGACGCCACCACACAGAGAAGAAGTAGTCCGCTGCGGCCCCCGCTGCGAGGTACCTGGCCATCGGGCGGGGCAGCGAGCCGACGATCAGGGGAGTGTCGAGGTGGCTCGAGTGGTTGGCCACCGCCACGTAACCGCCGGAGATGCCCGCCAGCTGCTCCTTGCCTATCACGGTGACGCGCGTGATCGACCAAACGACGGGTTTCAGGAGGCTGCGCTGCGCAAGAAAGCGGGCGATGGCCTGGGTGGGTGAGTTGAAGCGGTCGCGGAGGGGGCGGGCGGGGCGTGGGGGCTCCGCCGCGGCATCCACTGTGTCGTGCGTTCGAACGCTCATACGTTTACCGGCTTTCGGCGGCTGGATGAAATCGCACCCGAAACCTTTCTTATCCAGCTTCTCGGTGCGTGCCGAGCCAACCAGATAAGCGTGCGGTAACGAAGAGTCGGTATGGAAATCACTTTGCCTCGACTGATGTCGCGCAGGCTTGCGCGCACCAGTTGTTCGGCGTCAAGCCAGAGGAAGTTTGGAATGCTGCTTTTACGGATGCCGGCGCGATCATGAAATTCGGTGCGAGCCCAGCCCGGGCAGAGAACCGTGACACCGACTCCGGTGCCCCGCAGTTCGACGGCGAGCCCTTCGGTGAACGACGTGACCCAGGCCTTCATAGCCGAGTAGCTGCCCATCGTGATGTAGCCGGCGGTGCTCGACACGTTGAGAATATGACCCGTGCCGCGAGGCATCATGCCTCGAGCTGCGGCACCGGAAAGCACGTGTACCGCGCGGCACATGACCTCGAACCCGCGGTCGAGCTCGGTGAGATCGGGATCGGTGATCGCGGAATGTATGCCGAATCCGGCATTGTTCACGAGGAGGTCGATCGGCTTATTGGAGTCTTCGAGACGAGCGGCGATGCGCGCGACATCTCCCCGGTCAGACAGGTCGCCCTGCATGACCTCAACGCTTCTGCCCGTGGCCCTGAGCTCCGTGGCCATGAGTTCGAGCCGATCAGCCGATCGTGCAACGAGAACGAGGTCGAAACCCTGGGCAGCGAGTTGCCTGGCGAACGCGGCACCGATGCCCGACGTCCCCCCGGTTACGAGAGCTACACCCATGTCGTTAGATTAGTCTCCTTACACCGAAACGTTTACTCACAGGGCGTCTCGGACGGTAGTAAGGGCCCCACTTCATGACATCCGACATCTCTCGCCTCGGCACCCGGTTCGACGTGCGGGAATTCGCGCGCACCGCACGGGGTAACCATCGTGCTGACCTGCAGCTGGCCGACTACCCGCACGCCCCTCTCGGCGTCGATGCCCTGCGCATGGTCCGTTTCCTCGGGCGACTGGAGAGCGCGACGATGGAACATCTTCGCAACCTGCTCGTAACCGCGACCCACAAGGATGCTCGTGTGACCGCATTCCTCGTGACCTGGGCCTTCGAAAAATTCTGGATCGCCGACGCCCTCGACGCCGTTCTCGAGGCCAACGGCCAGCCCCGCATCCACGCCGAGGAGGAGGGCGCACCACGACGCGTCCGCTCCGAAGCCAGCGACCGCCGCGGCCCGATTCGTCGCGCCATCTCCGCCATCGGAAAGGGCGTTCCGATCGTCGGGGTGCACATGGCGACCGGGCTGGTCGACGAGTGGGTTACCCGCTTCGCCTACGAGCGACTGGATGCCGCCGCCGGCAGCTCTTCACTCAGCTCGACCATCTCGATGATCCTCGACGTGAAGCGTCGCCACGCTGATTTCTTCGAGGACGAGACCGTGCGCAGGTTCACCCAATCCGCGAAGGACGTGAAGCAGGGCAGGTCGGTGATAGCAAGTTCGACCTTCCCGATCGGCGCCGTCGATCGGGCAGCCGATGACCGTACATTCTTCGAGCGGTATGTATTTGCAGACACGATCGGCACCGAAGCCGCACGCAGGATCGGTGCACAGGTTTCCGCCCTGCCCGGGTTCGACGAGACGATCGGCGCCGCCGTGACCAGGAGGCTCGCCGCATGACGGCGAAGACCGACCTGGGGTCTTCCCATGTCTTCCTCACCGGTGGCACGGGATTCGTCGGCCAGGCGATCGTGGAGCGCCTGCTGTCGTCGCAGCCGGGCACGATCATCCACCTGCTCATTCGTCCAAAGCGCGGGGTGACCCCAGAGGCCCGCCTGCGCACCCTGCTCAAAAAACCCGTATTCACGACCTGGCGTGAGCGCGTGGGCGAGGCCGAGGTTGAGAAGGCTGTCGCCGGTCGGCTGCGGGTGATCGAGGGCGACATGGGCGCGATCCCGCCCATGCCCCGCGAGATCGACATCGTCATCCACAGCGCCTCTGCCGTCACGTTCGATCCGCCGATCGACCAGGCTTTCGACACGAACCTCGGCGGCGCGATGGCCCTGTACGAATCCATTCGCGCCGGCGGCGGTGACCCGCTCGTCGTGCACGTCTCCACCTGCTACGTCGGCGGCATTCGTAAGGGCGTCGTGCCAGAGGCGAGGCTCACCCACGATGTCGACTGGCGCGCCGAGTATGCAGCGGCCAAAGACTCACGCGTGCGGGTCGAGATGGAGTCCCGCCAGCCTGAAACGCTCTCCAGCATGATGGATGCCGCGCGTGCGGTTCATGGCAAAGAAGGCCCGCAGGCCGTGGCAAAAGCCGCAGAGATCTCACGAGTCGAGTGGGTGCGCAGCCGACTCGTCGACTATGGCCGCGCCCGCGCGGAGAGCCTCGGCTGGACCGACGTCTACACACTGACCAAGGCGTTCGCCGAGCGTGCCGCCGAAGAGCTGTGGGGCGGCGAGCACCGCCTGTCGGTAGTGCGACCCTCCATCATCGAGAGCTCGTTGAAGCACCCGTACCCTGGCTGGATCGACGGCTTCAAGGTCGCCGACCCGCTGATCCTCGCCTACGGCCGCGGAGTACTGCCGCAGTTTCCAGGCCTGCCGGACACCGTGCTCGACGTGATTCCCGTCGACTATGTGGTGAACGCGATTCTGGCGGTTGCCGCCAACCCGGCGAAGAAGGGCACCCCCGACTACTTCCATGTGAGTTCGGGCGCTGGCAACCCGCTGCCCATCCACCGCATGTTCGACAACATGAATGTCTTCTTCAAAGCCAACCCCATTCCGCACGAGAGCGAAGGGCACGTGCGCGTGCCCACCTGGAACTTCCCCGGCTACACCCAGGTGGCCCGCGCAATCGGCAACGAGGAGCGCAAGAACGACCGCCGCGAGAAGCGCCTCGAGCGCAGGTCGTCGAACGCGGCCAATCGGGCCAAGATGGGCGAGGTGCTGCGCCGCAGGAGCGACCTCGAGACGCTGCGCAACTTCTCTGAGCTGTACCGCGCGTATGTTCAGACCGAGATCATCTTCGACGATCGCAACACCAAGGCACTGAACGATTCACTGCCGGCGAAGGTGCGTGCAGACCTCGGCTTCGACGTGACGGCGATCGACTGGGAGAACTACCTGCAGCAGGTGCATTTCCCTTCCATCACCGGCATGACGCGGGCCTTTGCTGTTCGCTCCTCTCCGACAGGCGGCGCGGCCGAGAAGGCACTGCCTGAGCGCACGGACGTGCTCGCCGTGTTCGACTTCGAGGGCACGGTAGTGGACTCGAACATCGTTCAGCAGTACCTGTGGGTGCGTTCTGCGGGGTTCCGGAAGGCGGCATGGCCGGGTGAGGTTGCGGGCCTCCTCACCTCCCTGCCACGCTATCTGCGAGCTGAACGCCGTGACCGCGGCGAGTTCATCCGGGCATTCCTGCGTCGCTACAGCGGCATGCCGGCCAGGCGCCTCGAAGCTGTGGTTTCCGGAGGCTACAAAGAGGTGCTGCTGCGTCACACCATGTCGGCTGCAGTCGACCGCATCCGGGCTCACCGCGCTGCCGGCCATCGCACAGTGCTCGTCACCGGTTCCATCGCCACCCTCACCGAACCGCTGGCGAGCCTTTTCGACGACATCATCGGTGGTTCCATGCACGAGAAAGACGGCGTGCTTACGGGTTACCTCGCCCAGCCGCCGCTCGTCGACGAAGCTCGCGCTGCATGGCTCACGCGTTACGCGGAGATCCACGGCATGGATCTATCCCAGTCGTACGGCTACGGCGACAGCCACGCAGACCTGGTCTGGCTCGAGTTGCTGGGAAACCCCACAGCAGTGAGCCCCGACACCCATCTCTCACGTGAGGCGCTCCGAAGACGATGGAGCATTCGTGACTGGAAGCGGGAGGGCCGTGGCATCGGCTCGATCGAGTTCCCTGTCGCAGAACCTCTCGCAGCAGCATCCTCGAAAGGGTGAAAGTAACCAATGGCATTTGACGTAGACAAATACACGGCGACCTCGGTCAACGTGAACTGGGATGACCTCGACCTCGAGCGTTTTCGCGAACACCCGCTGCCAGAGGGCTCGCTGCGCACCCTGCGCTACATGACGGATGTCGAGTACCACACGGTCTGCTACACCCGCGACCTGCTCACCACCCCCTCCCACAAGGAGGCGGACATGAGCGCGTTCATGACGATGTGGAACCGCGAAGAGTTCTGGCATGGAGAGGCACTTGCGACAGTCCTCGGCATGCACGGCATCACCGTCGACTTCGACGAGCTGAAGGCCAACCGGATGAAGCTCGGCTGGAAGGACCGCCTCGACCCGATCAAGCAGTCCATCGCCGGCAAGCTCGTCGGCAATGACTTCGTCGCAGTGCACATGGCGTGGGGTGCGGCCAACGAGTGGTCGGCGATCACCG
>JAODLU010000223.1 GCA_025464125.1 Microbacteriaceae bacterium
GCCGCCGCCCTCAACGACCTGGTCGGCGGCACAGCGGCTGTGTCGGTACTTGTGCCTACGAGGCTGGTAGTGCGAGAGTCCACAGGCCGACAGGCCAGATAGTTGTCGCCCTAGGGAGTGGTCGGGCGATACGTGATCGGCAGCCTGCGGTCGCGCCCGAAGGCCATGCCGCTGATCTTCGGCCCGATGGCGCCCTGCCGGCGCTTCCACTCTGAGCGATCGACGAGGGTTGTGACGAAGTCGACGGTCTCCTCGTCGAAGCCCATGGCGATCACGTCTTCGCGCCCGAGGGCATTCGTGATGTAAGCGTCCAGGATTGCGTCCAGCACTTCGTACGGGGGCAGGGTGTCCTGGTCGGTCTGGTCGGGGCGCAGTTCCGCGCTCGGCGGCTTGTCGATCGAGTTGGCGGGAATGGGCGGTGTCTCGCCCCGACCTGCCGCATACTCGTTACGCCAGCGTGCCAGCTCCCAGACCAGCAGTTTCGGCACGTCCTTGATGGGGGCGAAGCCGCCGGCGGAGTCACCGTAGATCGTCGAGTAGCCGACCGAGAGTTCCGTCTTGTTGCCGGTGGTGAGCACGAGGTGGCCGTCGAGGTTCGACAGGCCCATCAGGATGATGCCCCTGATGCGCGCCTGCACGTTTTCCGCGGCAGTGCCCGTCAGTTCCAGCTGCGTCTCTATTGGCGAGACGAGGTCGGCTATCGCCTCGACCGAGTAGTGCAGCCCGATGTTCTCGGCGAGGTCGTCAGCGTCTGAACGCGAGTGGCCTGAGCTGTATTTGCTCGGCATGCTGACGCCCCACACCCGGTCGGCGCCGATGGCGTCCGCAGCGATTGCCGCGCAGACTGCCGAGTCGATGCCGCCGCTCAGGCCGAGAATCACCGAGCGGAAGCCGTTCTTGCCCACGTAGTCGCGAAGGCCCAGCACCAGCGCGTTCCAGAGCTGTTGCCGATCGTCGGGAAGTACTGCGATGTCCGGTTGCAGCGCGGGGGTCGAAACGCCGTCGTCAGAAGCGTCCAGCTCCACCCGGGCGACGTTCTCCGGCAGGCCGACATCGCTCGCGGCAGCAACATCCAGGTCGAGTACAAGCAGGTGTTCCTCGAACTGCGGGGCCCTGGCGAGGATCGCGCCGGTCGAGTCCACGACGACACTGTCGCCGTCAAAGACCAGGTCGTCCTGCCCGCCGACGATATTCACGTAGGCCACGATCGTGTCGGTCTCGACGGCTCGACGTGTGACAAGGGGCAACCGCACATCGTTCTTATCGCGCTCGAACGGCGAAGCGTTGATTACAAGTAGCAGCCCGGCATCCGCCTGCAGCACACGGGCGAGCGGGCCGCCGTCTCGCCAGAGATCCTCGCAGATGATGAGCGCGACATCCGCTCCCTTGATGCGCAGCACCAGCAGTTCGTCGCCGGGAATGAAGATGCGGTACTCATCGAATACCGAGTAGTTAGGCAGGTGATGCTTGGCGTAGCGCGCCTTCACTTCGCCGTGCTGAAGCACGCTCGCGCGGTTCTGGGCGATAGCGCTCGGCGCGTTGCTGGTGCCGATGAGCCGTGGCTCGTATGGCCCGTCAGGATGCCCGACAACGACAGGCAATTCGCCGAGGCCGGCTGCTGCGAGGTCTTTCGCGAGTTTCTCGACGGCCGCATGGGATTCGGCCAAGAAACTGGGTCGTGACGCAAGGTCTTCGATGGGATAGCCGCTCAGGGCCATCTCGCCGACGGCGAACAGGTCGGCGCCCTGGGCAGCGGCCTCTCGGGCGGCCTCCAGGATGTGCTGGGAATTGCCTGCCAGGTCTCCCACTACGGGGTTTGTCTGGGCCAGCGCCAAGCGGAGTCGGGGCATAGCCACTAGCCTAATAGGCGGCAAAGTGTTGCCCGAAAAGCCAGTTAGAGGAGCCAATGGACAAGCAGCGTGACTTCGTTCTCCGCACCATCGAAGAGCGCGGCGTCAAGTTCATTCGCCTCTGGTTCACCGACGTGATCGGCACCCTGAAGTCAGTGGCCATCGCTCCGGCAGAGGTGGAGGGCGCATTCGCCGAGGGCCTCGGGTTCGACGGGTCAGCAATCGAGGGCCTCACTCGCTCCTACGAGGCTGACGTGCTTGCCCACCCCGACCCTGCTACGTTCCAGATCCTGCCGTGGCGGGGCGAAATCGACCCGACCGCGCGCATGTTCTGCGACATCACCACGCCCGACGGGCAGCCTGCGGTGGCCGACCCTCGCAATGTGCTGAAGCGCACCCTGGCGAAGGCCGCCGAGCGCGGGTTCACGTTCTACACGCATCCCGAGGTCGAGTTCTACCTGCTGAAGAGCGCGAAATTCGGCCCTGAGGGCCCCCAGCCGGTCGACAATGCCGGTTATTTCGACAACGTGCCTGGTGGCACGGCCCACGATTTCCGCCGCAGTTCTGTGCGCATGCTCGAAGACCTCGGCATCTCTGTCGAGTTCAGCCACCACGAAGCCGGCCCCGGCCAGAATGAGATCGATCTTCGCTACGCGGACGCTCTCACTACTGCTGACAACATCATGACGTTCCGCACGGTCATCAAAGAGGTCGCGATCGAGCAGGGCGTATACGCGACGTTCATGCCGAAGCCGTTGTCGGGTGAGCCGGGCTCCGGAATGCACACCCACATGTCGCTCTTCGAAGGCGACGCCAATGCGTTCTTCGACGCAGCCGGCCAGTACCAGCTTTCCAAGATCGGGCGCCAATTCATCGCGGGGCTGCTGAAGCACGCCCCGGAGATCACCGCGGTCACCAACCAGTTCGTCAACTCATACAAGCGCCTCTGGGGCGGCTCCTCGCAAAGCAAGCTCGGTGAGGCTCCGAGCTTCGTCACGTGGGGCCACAACAACCGCTCTGCTCTCGTGCGCGTGCCGCTGTACAAGCCGGGCAAGGGCCAGAGCGCCCGTGTCGAGTACCGTGCCATCGATTCGGCAGCGAACCCGTACCTCGCCTATTCACTGCTTCTCGCCGCTGGGCTGAAGGGCATCGAAGAGGGCTACGAGCTGCCGGCTGAAGCCGAAGACAACGTGTGGGAACTGTCAGACTCCGAGCGCAAAGCACTGGGCTACAGCCAGCTGCCGGCAAGCCTCGACCACGCGCTGTCGCTCATGGAGGAGTCGGAGCTTGTCGCTGAGACCCTCGGCGAACAGGTGTTCAACTTCGTGCTGCTCAACAAGCGCCAGGAATGGCGCGATTACCGCTCGCAGGTCACGCCCTTCGAGTTGCAGAGCAACCTGGAGATGCTGTAGCCACGAGCTAAGCCCCTGCCATGGCGCGCGACCAGAACACCCTCACTGACCTGGCACGGCTCGGCTTTGCCGACCTCGACGGCACCACCGCGCTGCTGGCCGAGGTGAGGGACACGTTTTCCGTCGACGGGCTGCTTCACCTGTTCGGGGATGCGGCCGACCCGGACCAGGCGCTCGGCACGCTGTGCGCGCTGCTGCGAAAGGCGTCGCACGAGACATCCGCCATTCTGGAGCAGCAGGATGCCGCACACCGGCTCATTCGAGTGCTCGGCGCATCATCGGGGCTCGGCGAGTTCTTCCTGAGGCATCCGCGGGAGCTTGTATCGCTCGCCGAGCCGATGGCCGCACCACTGTCTCCCGGGGAGTACGCAGCCGAGCTGCTCGAGTCGGCTCACGGCGCAGAGGAGATCGCCCTTGCCGCACTGCGCGTGCGCTACCGCAGGCACCTTGCGAGGCTCGCCGCGTGGGATCTCAGCCAGGCCGACCCCATCATGGCGATCGACAGGGTCACCGCCGCTCTTTCAGACCTGGCCTCCGCCGCCCTTGATGCATCGCTGGAGGTTGCGCGGCGCACTGTCACCTTCTCGGCCGAGGAGATTGCAGCCACGCGCCTCGCGATCATCGGTATGGGCAAGGCCGGCGCGCGGGAACTCAACTACGTGAGCGATGTGGATGTGATCTTTGTCGCTGAGGCCGGTGAGGGGCTCGACAGCGGGCGGGCGGTCGAGATCGCGACGCGGCTCGCGATGGCCACGATGCGGGGCATCCACGATGTTGGTCTCGAGCCGCCGCTCTGGGAGGTCGATGCAAACCTTCGACCGGAGGGCAAGGATGGCGCGCTGGTGCGCACGCTCGCGTCCCACGAGGCCTATTACGACAGGTGGGCGAAGAGCTGGGAGTTCCAGGCCCTGCTGAAGGCCCGGCCGCTTGCCGGTGACATGGAGCTCGGGCGGCGTTACGCCGAGGCCATCGCCCCTCGCGTCTGGAGCAGTGCATCGAGAGAGAACTTCGTCGAAGGCGTGCAGCGCATGCGGGAGCGGGTCACCGAGAACATTCCTGGCGAGCAACTCGATTACCAGCTGAAGCTTGGGCCGGGGGGCATCCGCGACATTGAATTCACGATCCAGCTGCTGCAGCTGGTCCACGGGCAGACCGACGACCGGGTGCGGCAGGGAGCGACCCTGCCTGCCCTGCTGGCCCTGGCAGAGCAGGGATACATCGGACGGGTCGAGGCTGCAGAGTTCGCCCGCGATTACAGGTTTTTGCGCCTGCTCGAGCATCGTCTCCAACTTGGACGTCTCCGCCGCACGCATCTCATGCCGAGCGACCAGGAGGGGCTGCGCGTTCTCGCACGGGCTACGGGGGTCGCTTCGAGTGCTGCAGATCTCACAGAGAAGTGGACTCGAACCAAACACGCTGTGCGCACGCTGCACGAGCGACTGTTCTACCGGCCGCTGCTTTCAGCGGTCGCCGCGCTGCCCGATGACGACATGGCGCTCACCAGCGACCAGGCCGAGGCTCGTCTTGCCGCAATAGGCTTCCGTGACCCGCACGGCGCGCTCGCTCACATAGCGGCACTGAGCGGGGGAGTGTCTCGGCGGGCGACGATCCAGCGCCACCTCCTTCCAGTAATGCTCCAGTGGTTTGCGGCAGGCGCAGACCCCGACTACGGCCTGCTGGCGTTCAGGCGCCTCAGTGATGAACTGGGGGAGTCCTACTGGTTCCTGCGCATGCTTCGCGACTCCTCCGGTGCGGCCCAGCGCCTCACCAACGTGCTGTCAGGATCGCGGTTTGTCGGGGTGCTGCTCGAGCGAATCCCCGAAGCCGCAGCGTGGTTCGAGCACGAGGAAGAGTTGCGGCCACGACCACTGGCCGCGCTGCTCGAAGAGTCCGCAGCGACGGTCGCCAGGCACGATGAACTCGAGGCAGCAGCGCTGGCCCTCCGCACTGCCCGGCGACGGGAGGTACTGCGGCTGGCCATCGGCGGCATCCTCGGCCAGATCAACATCGAAGAACTGGGCATCGCCCTCGCAAATGTGACAACCACGCTGTTGACCGGGGTGCTGAACCTGATCCGCCCCGTCGACGACGGCATCGAGTTCGCCGTGATCGCCATGGGGCGGTACGGGGGCCAGGAACTTGGCTTCGGCTCAGACGCAGATATCGTCTACGTTTATCGCTCGACAACCGCTACCGGTGAAGAGGCACAGCATCGTGCTGAAGCGCTCGTCTCTGACGTGCTGCACTACACGGAAGACCTTCGGCTGCCCCTCGATCTCGACATCACGCTCCGGCCTGAGGGCAAAAACGGCGCCGTAGTGCGCTCTCTCGACTCGTACCGCGCCTACTACGAGCGCTGGTCGCTCACGTGGGAGGCGCAGGCCCTGCTCCGAGCCCGTGCGGTAGTTGGCGACGCCGCCCTGATGCGCGACTTCGAGTTGCTGGCGGATGAGGTGCGCTTCCCAGCCAGCATTTCGTTGAACGACGTTCGCGAAGTGCGGCGCATCAAAGCCAGGGTCGAGTCCGAGCGCCTGCCGCAGGGCGCTGACCCTTCACGGCACCTGAAACTCGGCAGGGGCTCGCTCAGCGATGTCGAGTGGTTCGTGCAACTCATCCAGCTGCAGCACGGGGCCGCAATCCACGGCCTCCGCACGACCTCGACCCTCGACGCGCTGCATGTGGCGCGGGAAGAGGGATTCGTTTCGAAGCTCGAAGCGGCGAAGCTCCGCGCGGCCTGGATCTTCGCCTCCAGGGCACGTTCTGCCATGACACTATGGTCGGCGAAGACCGCAGACGTGTTGCCGACAGACCGCCAGCAGCTTGACGGTGTCGCCCGGCTGATGGAATACCCGCCGGGCTCAGCAAGTCGCCTCGAGGAGGATTACCTGAAGGTCACACGACTCGCGCGAGCAGTGTTTGAGAAGCGGTTCTACGGCTAGCTCGTCCCTGCGAGGCTGCTACTAGGCCTCGAGCCCGACCAGTCGTCCCGCCGGCGAGTCAGCCGTGTAGCCGTCAAGTTTCGCCACCCGACGCAAAAACTTCCAGCCATCGCCGACGGGGATCACCTCGTCGCGGTAGGTGCCCCAGTGGTCGAGTCCGCGCGTGCCGATGAACTGGAAACAGGCGTATGTCGAGGCGCTGCCATCCGGGCGCGGGTCGACCCTGATCGAACTGAGGTGGTGGCGTGCCGGAAGAAAGTTGGCAGAGATGAATCCCTCTTTCACGCTCATGAAGAAGCCGAGCACACCTTCCGGCCCCACATGCTCGCCGGTGTCGTTCTGGAATACGCCTTCTGCGGCGAACAGCTCGGACGCCTGGCGGATCTTGCCGGCGTCTACGAAGAACTGGTAGCTGGCCAGCAGGTCAGCCACGCCGATCCTCGTGCGAAATTCTGCGTCATCCATGGTTGCTCCAGGTCCAGGTTCCTCCGTTGGAACCTTCCCCTGAGATTACCAAAAGGCGAGCTCACACGGCCGCCAGGGATTGAGCATACGATTCGGGGCTGCCGTCGGTGTTGGTCCAGAAACCGCCGCGCTGCCGGTCCCAGTATGAATGGGCCTGGTACCAGATATTCGTGTCAGTGATCCAGGGTCCGGCAGGGTGCAGCTCGCTGACCCGCTGCATGGCCGAATACTGGTAGGTCGGCACGATGATGGGTCGGGTCGCGTCCACCGCGCGGATTGCCGAAACGACCGCCTGTGCAATCCGCTCCCATACGACGGCGGGGGCCATCGACTGCTGGCCGTAGCCAAGATCATCGACGTAGAACGGCTGCGTCGAGGTGGCCGTGACACCCTGGAAATTGAGAATGAGATTGGTGATGGATGTCACAGTGCCGGGTATCGCGACCGTCACCGTCGTCCACTGGTTCTGCGCAAGCGGCACGGCAGAACCGGGGTGCTGCGTGTAGGCCTGGTCCTGCACGGCAGCCACCACCGAAGCACCTGCGGTGATCGATTTCACCCGCACCACGACCGTTGATCCTGTCGGGGTGAACGTGCCGGGGCGCTGCACCGAGAAGAAGTTGTGCTGGTAGGTGCCTGTCACTGGCGCGATTCTCAGGGACCTCGT
>JAODLU010000079.1 GCA_025464125.1 Microbacteriaceae bacterium
GCGTCCGCAGCTGCCGGCGACGACGCCGATGGGTGGCGTGCCGGCGGTGAGCGCGTCGCGTCCGCCGTCGCGCCCCGACTACCCCGACGACGCGATGGCCGGAAGGATAGGGTCGACGAGACCGATGCCCATGAACGCCACAACGCACGCGAAGGCGACTGCCCAAACCTCCCGTGGCTGCTTCAGGATGCTCGTGCCTGCTGTCTTCTCGTGGGCCATCAGGCCACCTTCCTGCCGTTAGTCGACGTGCTGCTGATTGTCTTGGTACGAGCCTGGACTATGGCTACCGCCCGCTCCAGGGTGCGTGTCTCCTCGGCAGTGAGGTCAGAAAACAGTGGGCCGAGGGCCGCGGTGAGTTCGTGGCGCCATTCCTCGAGCCCGCGCTGGCCGGCTGCGGTGATCTCGATCAGCGAGACGCGCGAATCCGAGTCGTCGCCGATCCTGCGGGCGAGCCCCTCCTCTACGAGGTTCTGCTGCAGCTTGGTCATGGTTGGCTGGCTGACCCTGCTCGCTTTGGCGAGATCCCCGACGCGAAGCGCGCCATCCGTCGACAGGATGCCGAGCGTGCGCCAGACGGCGGAGGGGGTGGTGCTGCCGGTGGCCTGCGCTGCGATGCGAATCAGGCGATTCGACGTGACGAGCATGCTCTCGAGGAGGGCGCTGGTAGCGGTGGTCATGACATAAGTATAGCAAAGCTATATTGCTTAGCTATCTATATCGGCCACAATAAGCTCGAGTAGTGACCCTCTTTCTCAGCATTCTCCTGCTTGCCAACGCCGCATTCGCCTTCGTCGTCTGGCCCACCTTCTACAAGCGCGTGGCGCGAGACCCCAGGGCGCGGGATGCCGCCGGCAAGCCCACCAGGTTCCTCACCGTGCACCGGGTGCTCATCGGTACTGCATATGGGATCGCAGCTGTCTCAGCGCTGGCAGGAATCGCCGCCCTCATCTTTCGGTGGTAGTAAGTAACCATGACTGATGCACCCACGCTCGCTCACGGCGACGAATACCTAGTGATTTACACCGGCGGACCCAACGACGGCCAGACCGACACCCGCATCAGCACCGATGGCGGATTCGATTCCGAGATCACGGTTCTCACCGCTGTCGACGGCAAAGAAACGCTCATCGACTACGACATCGTCGACTGGACCGAGGTCGGCGGCCAGTTCCACGTGAACTACAGCTACGACGCGAAAGACAGCGAGCCCGTCGAAGACCCGGAAGACCGCGGCGGCCGCGCATAACCCTTTTTCGCGGAATTCCCCGGCGCCCCGGGCGTTGGCATCACTGTGCAAGTACTTTTCTTCGCTTCGACCTTCTGTGAGCCGTGCATGCTGACGCGTGCCGTGCTCGACCAGGCATCGAAGCTGGTGCCGGCGGCGAGGATAGCTGAGCTCGATATCGTGCGTCATGTCGACGAGGCTGAGAAGGCCGGCATCCGCAGCACTCCGACCGTCATCGTGCTCGATGACAACAGCACTGAAGTGTTTCGAGCGGAGGGCATTCCGAGTCTCAACCAGGTGCTGGTAGCGCTCGCAAAGGCCGTCTGATGGTCGCGGACCTTATCACCTCCAGCTCATGAGAGAATGGATGGCCCGGGTTTCTACCCGCGAGTCGTCACGCCAAGAAGAACAGAGGCCCCGCCATGAAGTTTGAAGTAGGGGAAACCCTTGTCTACCCGCATCACGGCGCAGTGACGATCACGCACATCGAGACCCGCACGGTGAAGGGCGAAGAGGTTCGTTTCATGACCCTCAACGTGCACACCAGCGAGCTCACCATCAAGCTTCCGATCGACAACGTCGAACTGGTTGGCGTGCGCGATGTGATCGACGACGCCGGTGTGCAGGCTGTATACGAGGTACTCCGCGAGGAGTTCGTCGAGGAGCCAGGCAACTGGTCCCGCCGGTACAAGGCCAACCAGGAGAAGATGGCGAGCGGTTCCGTCTACCGCGTCAGCGAGGTCGTTCGCGACCTGTGGCGCCGCGATAAGGACCACGGTGTCTCCGCCGGCGAAAAGCGCATGCTGCAGAAGGCCCGCCAGATCCTGATCAGCGAGCTGGCCCTTGCGCAGCACCTGAACGACGAAGAGGCTTCAGTGCTTCTCGACGAGGTGCTCGATGGGCTCGCCGCGGTCGAGGTAGTCGTCTCCTAAGACCGGTCGTTGGGTATCGTTGTAGCGATTCCCGCCTCCGTAGCTCAGGGGATAGAGCAGGAGCTTTCTAATCTCTTGGTCGCAGGTTCGAATCCTGCCGGAGGCACGTGGCCTACAAAGAGATCTACCTAGCCCGCCGTAACCCGTCCATCGCTGAAGAGGACTGGCCACGCACCTGGCGATCGCACGCGGTGTTCGTCGGAAGCCTTGGCGTCGGTGGTCCCATCGAGTTGATGCTCTATAACAGTCGCCAGTACGGTGTGGATGCGCCAGGGGTCACCACCGAATACGACGGTGTCGCGCTGCTGAGCTACGCGACCCAGGCGCAAATGGTTCGCGAACTTTCCTCCGAGGTGCAGTCGCAGATCGACACCGACGAATTGCGGGTCTTCGACGGCAACGTTCCGGCGTTCACGCTCTTCGCTGTGGAAACGTCGGTAGCTGGCGGAGCACCGACGGAGTTTGCCGTCATCAGGTTCCTGGCCAGGCCAGAGGGCTCGACGGAGGGGGAGTTCAGCGAGAGCTGGGCATCCTATGCGCCGTCAGCCTCGGAAAGATCAGTGCGCAACACGCTGATCGGTGAGCCGCCAGTCGGCTACGAGTTCGACGGAATTTCTGAGGACTGGTTCAGCAGTGCGGATGCCGCCCGGCAGTTTGTGGAGCAATCGGCCGACGACCTGTGGTCGTTCGCCGATCGCGACAGGTCGGTTACGATCCTGACGAAGGTCACCCACCGCTGGCCGCGGTGACCCGCAGGGCCCTGCTGCTGTCTGTTACGTGCTGTCTGCGTTACTTGCTGTCTGCCGAGCCGACGCTCGAGTAGATGTCTTCGGCAGACTGGTTGGCGAGAAGGTCACTGGAGTTCTCTGCAGCAGCCTGCTGGGCGGTCCACGCCTGCTGCTGGCTGACGAGGTCCTGGTCACTGAGTGTGGACTCGTAGGCCCACGAGTCGAGATCATTTTTGAACAGCTTCTTCGCGCGGGAAGGGTGTGCCTGCCAGTCGATGAGACGGTCACGGAAGATCACCAGCATCTGCTCGGCCTGGAAGCTGAACGACACCGCGTTCTTCTTCATGTCGGCGATCTCGTGCGCAGCCCAGTCGGCTGCGAGAGCTGTGCCCGGTATCGGGAGCAGGCGAACACGAGTGTCAACCTCTCCGATCATGTGGTCGACATGCTGCTGCTCGGGAATGGGCAGCGTGTTCCACACTGCGGCCTTCCTCGCGGCGCTGACCAGTGCGGTCACGGCGGAGAAGCGCACCTCGCGATCGCTCAGTGAGATGACCCGCTTGGCGGAGCCGCGACCGATCGCGGCGGCGATGATGCCCGCGATCAGGATGGCGACGAACGGGATGATCGCGGTAGTTATTACCCGCTCCCCGGCGTCGGAAGTGATCCAGTCAGTGATTCGTGTCCACCAATGCATGCGGTGACCATAACCCCGGCGTGCCCCCGTCGGATTGCGTTGACGTGGCGAGTCTCAAACTTCACCCGAAGCAGTCCAGCGCCTCTTCGCGGCTCCAGAACTCACCTATCGCCACGAATCGGCGCTGTCGGACAATGAGTCGCTTCGACCTGTAGCGCAGGCCCTCGCGCACGCGGAACCGTTCGATATAACCCAGCACCTCTCCGTCTGGACGCACGATGCGCCAGAGCTCGTCATTGAGCTGCACGAGCTGGATGCCCGGGCGCGTGAGTGGCTGGTCAGTGCTGAACGCGAGCGTGCTCATGCATTCCTCCGAAAATCTGGCCGGCCCGACGTGTGCTGTTACTGCAAAATATGCGTAGCCACCGACATTCCGGGCGATTGTGTGCACGGCCGGGCGGCGATGCGGGCTCGAACCTGTGTATAGGTTGAGCGCGTCGCCACGCGGCGCCTTGCGGGGAATGGCTGGCGGGTGTCCGCTGTTTAATGTCGTGGCGGTAGTCCCGTCTCCCCACGCAGAAAGTAGGGTTCGACCATGCAAACTTTCGTACTCGCCGGTGGTTGTTTCTGGTGTCTCGACGCCGTCTACCGCACCCTTCGAGGTGTTTCGGATGTCGTCTCGGGCTACACCGGTGGCGCCACGAAGAATCCCAGCTACGAAGCGGTGTGCACGGGTATGACCGGGCACGCAGAGGCAGTGAAGGTCGTGTTCGATGAGACCGTCATCCCGCCGGAGGTCATCCTCGACGTCTTCTTCTCTCTGCATGACCCTCGCCAGTTGAACCGCCAGGGCAACGACGTCGGCACGCAGTACCGCTCAGCGATGTTCTATGAGGATGAGGCCCAGAAGGCCGAGTTCCAGACGGCCCGCGACCGGGCATCCGATTATTGGGAAGGTGGCCTGGTCACCACGATCGAGCCCCTCGGCGTTTGGTATGACGCAGAGGATTACCACCAGGACTTCTTCGCCAAGAACCCCGGCCAGGGCTATTGCCTGGCAGTTGCACAACCCAAGGTGAACAAGATCCGCAAGGGCTTTGCTGAATACGTGCTCGCCTCGTAAGGCTTCGCCGCCGCGGATGTGCGACTGGGTGCTTTCGGCCAGGCTCGGTCGGTTGGCTTGTGTCGGTGCGATTCCGTCGAGGGGCAGAGTTCCGCACATCTGAGGCCTCCCGAGAGGGCGAAGTCTGCCCCTCGGCCTGGCGACACGAGCCCCTAGCGGGGCAGCATGCCCCTGAGCGCCTCGACCTGTTCGAGGCGCTCGTCTGCTGTGCCATCCATTCCGGAGATGGACACCGTGGTTACGCCAGCGTGCAGCAGGGCAGCGACCCTCTCCCGCACCTGGGACTCCGTGCCTATAAGTGAGGTGCCGCGAACCAGGTCCTCGGGCACTGCCTCGATCGCTTCGGCCTTCCGACCGCTGAGGAACAGTTCCTGGATCACCTTCGCCTCGTCTGCGAACCCATAGCGCTCGGCGAGGTCGGTGTAGAAGTTGGCACCTTTGGCGCCCATGCCGCCTACGTAGAGCGCAACTTTGCCGCGATACGCCGCGAGTGCCTGGTCTGGGTCGTCTCCGATGTAGAGCGGCATCGCCGCGATGATGTCGAGCGCACCAAGTGCGGGGTCGCGCTTGGCGAGGCCTTTCTGCAGGGCTTCGCCCCAGGCTTCGCCAGCACGTTCGGGGTAGAAGAAGATCGGCTGCCATCCGTTGCCGATCTCAGCCGCCTGCGCCACTGCAAGAGGCGTGAGAGCTGCGATGGAGATCGGGATGGATTCCCGCACCGGACGGTTGACGAGCTTGATGGGCTTACCGAGCCCTTTGCCGCCCTCGCGAAGCGGCGAGTGGTAGAACTTGCCGTCGAAGTCGAGTGGTTCCCGTTTCCACACGATGCGGCAGATCTCAACGTTCTCGCGGATACGGCCCAGCGGCGAATCGAAAGGAACGCCGTGGAAGCCTTCGACCACCTGCCCGCCCGACGGCCCGATGCCCAGCTCGAACCGTCCGCCGGAGACCGAGTCGAGGCCCGCTGCCGTCATCGCGAGCAGTGCGGGAGTGCGGGAGTAGATGGGCAGGATGCCCGAGGCGAGCGACATCGTCTTCGTGACAGCCGCGAGGTAGCCGAGCCGCGACACGGCATCGAATGAATACGCTTCTGCGACCGTTACGAGGTCCACTCCGGCCTTCTCGTATTCGACAACCTGGGGCACGGCCTCTGCGAAATCGACCTCGTAGCTGATGGTGATTCCGAGGCGAGCGGTTCGGGACGGCGGTGTGAGCTCCATGCTTGTCACATTACCGGCCTGCCATGTTGGCCCGGCTGCACGGCCACTCCTCCCGCACCGTGTGAGGCGACCCCATTCCCCAGTGGTCGGCCGCGGCATCCACAGTTAGCTGGCTGTCGGCACACTCATGCCATGACTGACACCATCACCCTCTCAGGCCTTGTGGCCACCGCCCCCAGGCACCTCGTTACCAGCGAAGGTTTGCCGATCACGAGCTTCAGGCTCGCCTCAACCCAGCGCCGTTTCGACCGATCCCAGGAGCGGTGGGTAGACGGCGACACCAACTGGTACACGATCACCGCCTTTCGGCAGCTCGCGATGAACGTCGCGGGCTGCGTAGTGAAAGGCGATCGCGTCATCGCTACGGGCAGGTTGCGCATTCGGGAGTGGTCTACTGGCGAGAAGGCGGGAACAACCATCGAGGTCGACGCCGATGCCATCGGTCCCGACCTCACCTGGGGCACCGCCCCATTCACCCGCAGCATCTCCGCCGCGATCGCAGGCGAGAGCGCCGCAGAGCAACGCCCAGAGAGTGAGCAGCACCCAGAGGCCGAACAAAGCATGGCAGCTGAGGCGGCCGAGGTAATGGACGAGACCGCAGCTTTTGGGGCCGAAGCTGAGCGAAGCCTGCCAGTGCCGTTCTAATTTTTGGCAGAACTGCCCATCCCCATAGACTCAATTGGACCTGACGCGGATGCGACGGGCCGGAGGGGTTTCGGCGATGGGCAGTTCCAGGATGCTCGCGGTAGCCATTCCCGCGGCGATAGCGCTGGCACTGCTAGCCGGATGCGTTGCGCAGCCCGTGGCTAAGCCAACCGGCTCCGCAACACCGACCGCGACCACATCTGCGGCCCCGGTTCCAGCCGCGGATCCGACCCACGAGCCAGGCGGCACTGCGCAGGCCAACCTGCCGTACTTCGATCTTGTGAACAACAAGCTTTTCGCGGCAAATGGGTCTGCAGACGGCAAGACGATCATCGACAACCTTGTGTCCGCCGGCTTCGCAAAAGAAGACATGCAGCTGACGCCAGACAAGACCTCGATCGGAGTCGGCGCCGACTCTGTGCTGTTCGCAGTGCACATCGGCGACTATTGCCTGCTCGGCCAGCACGGTGGGGGCGGCTACACGAGTTCGATCGCGAAGGCCATCTCCACCGGTGGTCCATGCCTGGTTGGCAAGACCCGCGCCATCGACTGGTAACGAACCGGTCTCTTGGTAGCCGTTCGGTTACGGTAACCGCTCAGTTACGGTACACTTCGTGCATCCAACCGAAGGAGCCACCAGTGCTGTCGTACGAAGCAACTAGTCATATCGCCGCGAAGCCTGATGATGTTTGGGCGGTACTGGTTGACGCCTCCAATTGGTCCACCTGGGATTCCGGGGTCGACTCGGTCGACGGCACGATTGCGTCAGACCAGAAGATCACGATCAGGGCCAGTGTCGCTGCTGGTCGCGCGTTCCCGGTGAAGGTGACAACGTTCGACCCGCCGCGGACCCTTGTTTTCACCGGCGGAATGCCGCTGGGCCTCTTCCGGGGAGTTCGCACCTATTCGCTGTCGGCCGATGGCGCTGGCACGGTCGTGCATATGCGTGAGGAATACAGCGGTCCGCTGCTCGGCGCGATTGGCAAATCGATTCCAGACCTCGCACCGTCGTTCACCCAGTTTGTAGAGGGGCTGAAGAAGCGCGTGGAAGCAGGAGTCCAGGCGTGAGTAGCGCACCTCTCGCCGGCGACCCTTTCGAGGCTCTCGGCGATGCCAACCGCCGGGAAATTTTGAGGCTCCTCGGAACGGGCGAGCAGTCCGTGCAGCAACTGGCTGACGAGCTGCCCATCAGCCGCCCCGCAGTTTCGCGGCATCTCAGGCTGCTGGGCGAGGCCGGTCTCGTGTCGAGCGAGCAGCGTGGAACCCGGCAGATCTACCAGCTGCAGGAACAGGGCGTGCGCGCCGTGCAGGCCTAC
>JAODLU010000083.1 GCA_025464125.1 Microbacteriaceae bacterium
GGTGGCCTGGGACATGCCCTGGAACTCGGCCGGGTACTCCAGTGCGCCGGCGCCGATTATGCTTCCGGCCCCGCGCATGAGACGAGGCACTGAGTGCTCTGTGCCGATTCCGCCGGGGTTCGTGAGCGAGATCGTATTGCCGGCGAAATCCGCAGCCGTCAGCTTGTTCGCACGGGCGCGGGCGACGATGTCTTCGTAGGCAGCCAGGAAGTCCTGGAACCCCATGGTCTCTGCGCGCTTGACGCCGGGCACGAGGAGCGCACGGGTGCCGTCGGGCTTCGGCACATCGATTGCGAGGCCGAGGTTGATGTGTGCGGGAACCACTACGGACGGCTTGCCGTCGACCTCTTCGTAGAAGACGTTCTGGCTCGGAAACTCCTGCAGCGCCTTGACCAGAGCCCAGGCGAGCATGTGGGTGAACGACACCTTGCCGCCGCGTGCGCGCTTCAGGTGGTTGTTGATCACGATGCGGTTGTCGATCATGAGCTTGGCTGGCACCGTGCGCACGCTGGTCGCGGTTGGCACGGTCAGGCTTGCGTCCATGTTTGTCGCCAGCGACTTGGCCATGCCCTTGAGCGCTGAAACCGTGTCCTGCGGCTCGGCTGCTGCCGCGGCTTCAGCGGATGCCACTGCCGGGTCGGCCACTGCCGGCGCCTCAGCGGGGATCGGCTGCGGCTTCGGCTGCAGCGAGGTGGTGCGGGCGATGGGCTGGCTGCCTGTAGCGGTGGACGGCTCGACGGGAGCGGCTGCCACCGGCGCGGCCTGTGCTGGCGCGGCTGGGGCCGGCGGGGCAGCGGCTTCCGGCGCCTCGGCCAGTGGTGCTGGCGCAATCGGTGCAGCTGGCGCTGGTGCGGCTGCCGGTGCAGGTGCCGCTGGTGCTTCTGCGATGGGAGCTGCCTCCACTGGAGCATCCGTCACCACGCCTTCTGGCAGCTGGCCGGAGGTCTGATGGTAGCTCTCGAGCACTGGCCACCATGACTGGTCGACCGAGTTTTTGTCTACGAGGAAACGTTCGTACATCTCGTCGACGAGCCATTCATTGGCTCCGAATTCACCAGAGGCACCGTCCTCTGGCGCCAGTCCGGTTACCTGGCTAGACACAGCCGCATCGCCACCCTAAAAATTATTTGCGGATTCCGTGTGACCCGTCAGGTCACATACCTATCCAGCTTAAACCCGTTGGCGGGCCGCCTCACCCCTCCTTGCTAGGGATTACCTTTAAAAACATGGAGTTTTACGAGACATCCCCACGACACGACCTGACCTACTCAGACGTGTTCCTGGTGCCAAGCCACTCGGATGTCGGCAGTCGCCTCGGCGTCTCCCTTGCGCCTGTTGACGGCACTGGCGCCACCATTCCCATCGTCTCCGCGAACATGAACTCAGTCACGGGCCCCCGCCTTGCGGCAACGCTCGCACGACGCGGCGGGCTCGGAGTGCTTCCGCAGGACCTGCACCTGCAGCAGCTGGCCGAAGCCATCCGCTGGGTCAAGGAGCAGCCGGTCCCATGGGACACCCCCCTCGACCTTCGCCCTGAACAGACCGTTGCCGAGGCGCTCCGCCTGGTGCCAGCTGTTGAGGGGCACGGAATCGTGCTGCACGACGAGCACGGCACATACCTCGGCTGCATCAGCGCTGGTCGGCTCGGCACCGCGCTTCCGGATGCCCGGCTGGGCGATCTCCTGCATGGCAGGTTGACCGCCATCGACGCCGATGACGTGACGAGTGCCCGTGCGGCCTTCGACCTGATGGTGGCGGCCGACCTGGAGTTTGCTCCTGTAATGCACCACGGCGTAGTGGTGGGAACGCTCAGCCGCACCGGAGCCCTTCGCTCAACCCTCTACGAACCGGCACTGGACGCATCGGGTCGCCTGCGCGTCGCCGCAGCGGTCGGCATCAACGGTGACGTCGCAGCCAAGGCGAAAGCGCTCGCCGCGGCTGGGGTCGACGTGCTCGTGCTCGACACCGCGCACGGTCACCAGCAGGGCATGCTCGACGCCCTCGCCACAGTGGCGGCCCTGGGGCTCGGCCTGCCCATCGTCGCGGGCAACGTAGTGACGACCGCGGCAGTCCGCGACCTCGTCGGCGCTGGCGCCACCATCGTGAAGGTGGGGGTCGGCCCCGGTGCCATGTGCACCACCCGCATGATGACCGCGGTCGGGCGGCCGCAATTCTCGGCTGTTCTCGAAACCGCTGCCGCAGCGCGGGAGCTCGGCGCCCACGTGTGGGCGGATGGTGGCGTGAGGTACCCGAGAGACGTTGCGCTGGCGCTGGCTGCGGGGGCGGCATCCGTCATGATCGGTTCGTGGTTCGCCGGCACGATCGAGGCACCCGGCACGCTCGAGACAGACAGCGCAGGCAAGCTCTACAAAGAGAGCTGGGGCATGGCTTCGACCAAGGCCGTGCAGGGTCGCTTCGAAAAGCTGGACCCATACGAGCTCGCACGCAAGACGCTGTTCGCGGAGGGCATCTCGTCGTCGAAGATCTATCTCGACCCGCTGCGGCCTTCGGTGGAGGACCTGCTCGACATGATCACCTCCGGGGTGCGCAGTTCGTTCACATACGCCGGGGCTTCGAACCTCGAGCAGTTTCATGAGCGTGCTCTCGTCGGAATCCAGTCGGCCGCAGGTTACGAGGAAGGCAAGGCACTCCCTGTTTCCTGGTAGCAATCAGCGGGTAAGCTCGACCAGATAATGGACGACCCTCCGCATAGTTCGAGCACCTGCAGTTCGGCCGCAGGCCAGTTGGGCACGAACGCGTGACGTACGAGCTGATCATGCTCGGTGTCGGCCTTGTTCTCACCGTCGGCACCGGCTTCTTCGTCGCCTCCGAGTTCTCGCTGGTGAACCTCGACCGCTCAGACCTCGAGTCGCGAACCGAACGCGGCGAGAAGGGCCTCGGGCTCACCATCGGGGCACTGAAAGTCACCTCGCCGCACCTCTCGAGCGCACAGCTCGGAATCCCGCTCACCACGCTGCTCACCGGCTACACGATGGAGCCGGCCATCGGCGGCCTGCTACACGTGCCGCTCGACGCTCTCGGCCTGCCAAAGGGAGTGACCACGGTTGTAGCCTCCATCATTGCGATTCTCATTGCGACGCTGTTGTCGATGATCATCGGCGAGCTGGTGCCGAAAAACTTCGCCCTCGCCCTGCCCCTGCCAACCGCGCGGCTCGTGATCCCCTTCCAGGTGGGCTTCACGACGGTGTTCCGCCCGTTCGTGACCGTGCTGAACAACTCAGCCAACGTCATCCTGCGGGCAGTCGGTATCGAACCCAAGGAGGAGCTGTCGTCTGCTCGCACCGCCGAGGAGCTTCGTTCCCTGGTGCGCAGGTCGGCCAAGGAGGGCAGCCTCGACCGCGACACCGCCACCCTGCTCGCTCGCACCCTGGTTTTCGGCGAGCACATCGCCTCAGACGTTATGACACCGCGACCGCGTGTCTCGGCTGTCGAACGCACTGATCCTGCACAGGCTGTGCTCGAGCTGGCTCGCAGCACCGGTTTTTCCAGGTTCCCGGTATTCGACGACGGCATCGACGACGTCGTCGGGCTGGTTCACGTCAAGCAGGCGGTCGCTGTGCCGAGGGACAAGCGGGGGGATGTGCCGGTGTCCGCACTGCAGTCTGAAGCCTTGCGCGTGCCAGAGACGATGCGCCTCGACATCCTGCTCGGTGAATTGCGCGGGCGTGGCTATCAGATGGCCGTGGTCGTTGATGAGTATGGCGGCACGGCGGGAGTCGTGACCCTCGAGGACCTCGTCGAAGAGCTGGTTGGCGAAGTTTCCGACGAGCACGACCGCACTCGGGCCGGCGTCGTTCGCTCGCGTGACTGGCTCACCTTTCCCGGCATGCTGAGGCCAGACGAACTGCTCGAACGGGCGGATGTCGTGGTGCCTGAAGACGGACCGTACGAGACCGTCGGCGGCTTCATCATGAGCGAGCTCGGCCGCCTGCCGGCTATCGGCGACACAGTTGAGGTCGAAGGCGGCGAGTTCAGGGTGGAACGACTCGACGGCCGCAGGATCGACAGGGTGCGCTTCACGCCCACCTCACGCGATGACGATGGCGGGGCTGCCTGATGGAGGTGTGGGGAATCGTCTGGCTCGTGTTGCTGCTGATCGTCAACGCCTTCTTCGTCGGCGCCGAGTTCGCGGTGATTTCGGCGAGGCGTTCACAGATAGAGCCTCGGGCAGAGGCAGGCAGTCGTGCCGCAAAAACCACGCTCTACGCAATGGAACACGCGACGATGATGCTGGCTACGAGCCAGCTGGGCATCACCGTCGCCTCGCTGCTCATCCTGAACGTGTCGGAGCCGGCCATCCATCACCTGCTCGAGCTGCCGCTGGCGCTTACGGGATGGCCAGAGGCGGTGATCGGCACGATCGCTTTCATCATCACGCTGACCGTCGTGTCATTCCTGCACGTCGTCATCGGCGAGATGGTTCCGAAGAACCTCTCGTTCTCGCTGCCCGACCGCATGGCCCTGATACTGGCGCCGCCGCTGGTCTTCATCTCGACGATCTTCAGGCCCATCATCCACGCGCTGAATGCCACGGCGAACGGTGTGCTCAGACTGTTCAGGGTGCAGCCGAAAAACGAGGCGACGAGCGCCTTCACCGTCGATGAGGTGGCAACCATCGTCGCGCAGTCGACCAAGGAGGGCGTGCTCACCGACAACATCGGCGCGCTCAACGCGGCGTTCGAATTCAGCGTCAAGAAGGTGAGGGATATCGCGGTGGCTGTGCCTGATCTCGTGAGCCTCTCCGAAGCCACGACACCGGCAGAGGTGGAGCGAGCGGTGGCCCAGCACGGTTTCTCCCGCTATGTGCTGGTCGACGACAACGGGGAGCCAACCGGCTACCTCCACCTGAAAGACGTAATCGACCTCGAGGACCCTGACGAGTTCGATGAGCCGGTTCCGCCCAAGCGCATCCGCCAGCTCATCTCGATCGTCCGGGATTCAGATCTCGAAGACGCGCTCGCCGCCATGAGACGTTCAGGCGTGCACCTGGCGAGGGTGTTCGATGCGAACGGCGTCACCAAGGGCGTGGTGTTCCTCGAAGACATCATCGAAGAGCTGGTCGGCGAAGTGCAGGATGCCACCCGCCGCCGTTAGTCGCACTGCAGCAGGCGACGCTCAGCTCCACCTCGCACGAAGGTACTGGCTGGGCCAGTAGCTCGGCTCGTAGCCGAGCTCGTGGGCCGCGCGCAGCGCAAAATGCGGGTCGCGCATGATCTCGCGGGCCATCATGACTGCGTCCGCCTGGCCTGACGCGACGATGTCTTCGGCCTGCTGCGCTGCGGTGATGAGTCCAACCGCGCTCACCTCGACTGACGACTCGTGCTTGACGAAGTCGGCGAGGGGCACCTGGTAGCCGGGTCCCAGCGGAATGCGAACCCCGCTGACGAGCCCACCGCTCGACACGTCGAAGAAGTCTGCGCCTGCAGCCTTCGCCCAGCCTGCGACAGTGGCCGTCTGCTGCTGGTCCCAGCCGCCCTCCGCATAGTCGGTGGCCGAGAAACGCACGAACAGGGGAACTGTCTCGCCAACCTCGGCCCGCACGGCGCGGATCACCTCGAGCAGCAGGCGTGCCCGGTTCTCGAGACTGCCGCCGTAGCCGTCGGTTCGCGTGTTCGAGAGGGGCGAGAGGAACTGGTGCAGCAGGTAGCCGTGAGCGGCGTGAAGCTCGAGCACGTCGAAGCCGGCATCCACCGATCGACGAGCTGCAGAAGCGAAGGCGGCGATGACCGCCTCGATTCCTGCCTGGTCGAGGGCCCTGGGTTTGGCGTAGCCCGTGAAGGCGATTGCCGATGGCCCTTCGGCGACCCAGCCGCCGTCCTCCACCGGCACGCTTCCCTGCTCGTCGGCCCATGGCCGGTAGGTGGAAGCCTTCCGACCGGCATGCGCCAGCTGGATGGCCGCCGCCGCACCCTGGGAGTGGATGAATTCCACGATGGGTGCCCACGCGTCGCGCTGTGCGTCGTTCCAGATTCCGGTGTCCTGCGGCGAGATGCGGCCCTCGGCCACGACCGCACTGGCCTCCGTCATCACGAGCCCTGCGCCGCCCCTGGCGAACGCGCCGAGGTGCACAAGGTGCCACGATGTCGGCACGCCGTCCAGTTTGTCCACCGAGTACTCACACATCGGGGCCACCCACAGCCGGTTGCGGAAGGTTGTCGAGCGGATCGTGTACTCGGTGAAGAGCGCAGGTGTTGTCATCGGG
>JAODLU010000101.1 GCA_025464125.1 Microbacteriaceae bacterium
GTCGAAATAGGAGGCTCCCGGCAAGACCGTGACCGTCTCTTTGCCCGCGTTTATCAGCTTCGGATCTGCCTCCCCCTCCCAGGGGTACGGACCAACACCGAGGATGCCGTTCTCCGAGTGCAGCACCACCGTGACGTCATCGGGGATGAAGTTCGGGATCAGCGTCGGCAGCCCGATGCCGAGGTTCACGTAGCTTCCGTCGTGCAGCTCGAGGGCTGCCCGCGCCGCCATCTCGTCGCGATTCCAGGCCATCAGTTGTCTCCCCTGTATCGCACAGTCGTCTTCTCGATCGGCAGGTCGTTCGCCTGCTCCGCGGTGAGTTCGACAATGCGGTCGATATAGATGCCCGGAAGGTGCACCTCGTCCGGGTCGAGTTCGCCCGGTTCGACTATGCGGTCGACTTCTGCAATCGAGATTCTTCCCGACATGGCGGCAAGTGGGTTGAAGTTGCGCGCGGATTTCTCGAAGACGAGATTGCCGTAACGGTCGCCCTTCGCAGCGCGAACAAGGCTGTAGTCGGCCCTTATCGCCTCCTCGAACACGAATTCCTGCGGATGACCAAGTGAGTTGAGCGTGCGGGTCTCCTTTGGTGGAGACATCACCGCCACGCTGCCATCCGGCGCGTATCGCCATGGCAGCCCACCCTCAGATACCAGGGTTCCGACGCCGGTCGCGGTAAAGAACCCCGGAATGCCGACGCCGCCTGCCCGCAGTCGTTCGGCGAGCGTGCCCTGCGGTGTGAGTTCGACCTCCACCTCACCTGCCAGGTACTGGCGCGCGAATTCCTTATTCACCCCGACATATGAGGCGATGATCCTGTCGATCCTGCCCGCAGCGAGCAGCAGGCCGAGACCCCATCCGTCTACACCGCAGTTGTTGGACACAACCTGGAGGTGATCAGTGCCCTGGGCCAGAATCGCCCGCACGAGCTCGATTGGCACACCGACCAGGCCGAAGCCGCCGACGGCTATCGTCGCCCCGGACGGTATGTCGGCAACGGCCTCAGCAGCCGATGCGTACGTCTTGTCCACGAGCTACTCCTTTGTAAGCACATCTATCCTGTGGCCCGCCAATGGCCGCCTCGTCGACCACGCTAGCGCCAGGAGGCCGGGCCCTTCGAGCCTGCAGCGTAGGTGTCGAGCTTGACCGCACCCTTTCGCCACGCTGAGAGTATCGGCGTGACGATTCGCCAGCACTCCTGCACGACATCCTGCCGCAGCGACAGCGTTGGATCATCCGAAAGGATGCCTGCCAGCACTTCGCCGTATGGGCCGAGCTCGCCGGTGCCGAAGTCGACGTCGAGCACTGCCCGGTCGAGCTCGAACGGGTTTCCTTCGCCATTGATGTTGACGTCGAGCTGCACACCATCCGGGTTCAGGGTGATGCGCAGCTGCGCGGGGCCTGGCTTGCCTTTGAAGCCATACGGCAGGTGCGGCACCTGTTTGAAAGTAACGACGATCTCCTGGCGCCGGTCGACCAGGGCCTTGCCCGATCGAAGATGGAACGGCACACCCGCCCATCGCCAGTTCTCGACGCCGAAAATAACCTCCGCAAGAGTCTCGGTCTCGCGCTTGGGATCGACACCTGCCTCCTTGGCGTAAGCAGGAAGCGCGCGACCCGCGATCGTTCCGGCCGTGTAGCGTGCCCGCCGCCCGGCCGCCACCGCGTCGCCCTTCCACACGTGGGTGGCCCTCAGAACCTGCGCCATCGAGCCGCGGAGGTCGTCGGCGTCGAGGCTCGACGGCGGTTCCATCGCCATCATGGCCATAACCACGAGCAGGTGGCTCTGGATCATGTCGGTGAGCGCGCCAGCCTTGTCGTAGTAGCCGGCGCGACCCTCGAGCGCCAGTTGCTCATCGAAGGTGATGTCGACGCGCTCGATGTGCTCGGCGCTCCAAACCTGCTCGAAGATGCGATTGGCGAACCTGAGACCGAGGATGTTGAGCACTGTCGACTTGCCGAGGAAATGGTCAACGCGGTGGATGTGCTTCTCCGGCACGAACCTGGCCAGCCGACGGTTGAGCGCCTCAGCCGTGCGGAGGTCGGTGCCGAAGGGCTTCTCGAGCGCCAGCACCGTCCCGGCCGGCAGCCCCACTTTCTCTAGCGCCGCGCAGGCGAGGATGGTGACCGCAGGGGGCAGGGCGAAGTAAAGCGCAGGGGTGCCCTGGGCCGCAGTGAGAATCCGGCGCAGGTCATCCGGGCTCGTGACGTCTGCCTGCATGTAGTGGCTCTGCGCTATGACGGCCTGTGCCAGGTCACCGATTGGACCGCCGGACTTGAACGAGGTCGTTACACGCTTGCGCCACGCGGCATCCGTCATCGGGTCGAAGCCGACACCGATGAGGCGCAACTCCGACTTTCTCTGGCTGTCGAGCAGCTGCCCGAGACCGGGAAGAAGCAGGCGGGCAGCCAAATCGCCCCCGGCTCCGAATATGACGAGGGTACCGATGCGATCGACCATCTGCACAGGGTACATCTGGGAGACTGGGGGGATGGCTTTGCGCATCGAGGACTACGCCATGATCGGCGACTGCCACACTGCAGCGATGGTTGGCAGGGACGGCAGCATCGACTGGCTCTGCCTGCCGCGATTCGATTCAGCGTCGACGTTCGGCGCCCTGCTCGGCAACGAGGACCACGGGCGCTGGCTTCTCGCTCCCAAGGGCGAGGTGCTCGAAACGAGTCGCAGTTATCTCGAAGACAGCTTCGTGCTGGTGACGCGCTGGCGCACACGCACCGGTGAAGTGGAGGTCACCGACCTCATGCCGCATGGCGACCGCAGGGCCGACGTGCTTCGCCAGGTGCGCGGCATCAGGGGCCACGTCACGATGATCGAAGACCTGCGCATCAGGTTCAATTACGCGGATGCCATGCCATGGGTGCGCCAGGTGCCAGAGGGTGACGGCACGATGCTCGTGGCGGTAGCAGGACCGGACGCCGTGGTGCTGCGGGGCCCGCACATGACCCCGAAAGACAGGGCACACGTCGCCGAGTTTCGCGTGGAGGAAGGCGAAACCGTCGACCTCACCCTCACCTGGTACCCGGCCCACCGCGAACCACCGAAGCCACTCAGTGTGACGCGCAGGATCGCCGAGACCCGCAAGTGGTGGGTCGACTGGGCATCCTCCTGCACCGCGTCACCGATCTACCATGACCAGGTGCACCGCTCCCTGCTCGTGCTGCGGGCGCTCACGCACGAGGACACTGGCGGCATTGTTGCTGCAGCCACAACGAGCCTGCCCGAACAGTTCGGCGGCGAACGCAACTGGGATTACAGGTACGTCTGGCTGCGGGACGCCTCCCTGACCCTCGGCGTGCTGTTGCGACACGGCTTCGAGCAGGAGGTCGACGCCTGGCGCAACTGGCTGTTGCGCGCGGTTGCTGGCGACCCGGCAGACACCCAGATCATGTACGGCCTCTCCGGCGAGCGACGGCTCAACGAGTGGGAGGTCGAGACCCTGCCCGGCTACCACGGCGCTTCACCGGTTCGGGTCGGCAATGACGCATGGCGCCAGTACCAGGGCGATGTGTTCGGCGAAGTGATGCTCGCCCTTCAGGCTGCCCGCCGCAGGGGTGTGCCGGAGACGGAATTCTCGTGGCCCCTCCAGCGAGCGCTGATGACATTCGTCACAGACAACTGGAACAGGCCAGACAACGGTATCTGGGAGATCCGGGGCGAGAAACGCCATTTCACCCACTCCCGCGCGATGCTGTGGGCAGCAGTCGACTGCGCGGTGAAGGCAGTCGAAGAGTTCGAACTCGACGGGCCGGTCACAGAGTGGCGCCGCCTGCGCACCCAGATCAGGGACGAGATCGAATCGCAGGGTTTCAACGAGAAACTCAACAGCTACACGCAGTACTACGGCTGTGACGTGGTCGACGCGTCGCTGCTGCAGCTCTCGCAGATCGGCTACCTCGAGGCGGACGATCCACGAATGCTGGGCACCGTTGCCGCGATCGAGCAGCAATTGCTCGAAAACGGGCTGCTGCTGCGCTATCGCTCGGAGAGCGGTGTCGACGGGCTGCCTGCCGGAGAGCATCCATTCCTCGCCTGCTCGTTCTGGCTCGTCGAACAATATGCTGCGAGCGGGAGGGTGGAAGATGCGCGAACGCTGATGGACAGGCTCGTGGGCTTCTGCAACGACGTTGGACTGCTCAGTGAGGAATACGACGTGCATGCCGGCCGACAGGCAGGCAACATGCCCCAGGCTTTCTCTCACCTGGCACTCGTGCGTGCGGCCGATGCCATCGCAGCGGCCGTCGAGGCACTCGCAGCGGCTTAATTTCTTCGCGCGAGGTCTTTGCTTTGCTGGGTGCGTTTTCTGCGTGATCAGTCGTCGTGCGCACCCGAATCAACCGATGTAGTCGTTACACCGACCTCAATGTGCTGGATTCGTAGAGGTCACAGAAGGATCCGTCTACCAGCACCCCCAAGATGGGGGCATGTCGAACTTGACCTGCGATTCCCGGGGCTGTTAGTTTCAATTTTGTCGCGCGGCTGTCCCCCTAAAGGCGGACCGTGAGATGCACTCTCGTGTTACCCGACACGAGCCCCGTGTACCCGCATGGGAAACCCGTTCCGCCCGAAAGGAACACCCCCGCAATGCATGGAGCGTTGGATGCCGCCCCCGCGGCAGACGTGCTTACCCTCCCCCTGGTGCTGACGGTCGCGATTGCGGCCGTCGCCCTGGTGGGGGTTGCGATTTACGTGCGCCGCGCCAGGCGAGCCCGCACCTTCAGCGGCGTGACCGCAGCAGCCAGTGCAGTCGCCGCCGCCTCGATTCTCGCCGCCGCAGTGCTCGTCGGAGTGTCCTTCGGTTCTGTGCAGCTGGCGTCCGCAACAGTGACCTCAGGCGGCGACACCCCATCGCAACAGGTGCCCTCGAGCGAACTCGACGGACTGCAACTGCCAACGAAGTAGGTCCCGACCCTCGGGTGTAACTACGCTGGACGGATGCGGTTGATCGCCACCCTGCGCGCGTCATCCCGCAGCCCCTTCCTGCAGGTCGTGAAGACCTCTATCGCGGCAATTCTCGCGTGGCTGGCATGCAACCTCCTGCTGAACCAGCCGCTGCCGATCTTCGCCGCAATTGCAGCCCTTCTCGTTGTACAACCGAGCGTCAACCAGTCCCTGGCCAAAGGGGTCGAGCGCAGCGTCGGCGTAGTCGTCGGTGTGCTGATCGCCTACGGTGCCGCGATCGTATTCGGCTCATCCAGCTGGATCGTGCTCGGCATCATCGTGGTCTGTCTCATCCTGGCCTGGGCCCTGCGCCTGACACCGGGGTCGGCGAACCAGATTCCGATCAGTGCGATGCTCGTGCTGGCGATCGGATCACACACGCCGGGCTATGCGGTCAATCGCATCATCGAAACGGTTATCGGGGCAGTCATCGGGCTGCTCGTCAACGTGGCACTTGTGCCGCCGGTGCTGATCGGACCTGCGCACGACGCGGTGGTTTCACTCGCGACTGCTGTGGCCGAGACGCTGTCGTCACTGGCTTCCGCCCTGCGCGCCAAAACTGACAGGCCGGCGCTCGCCACGATGCTGGCGAACGCGCGAGCCCTGAAAGACCAACAGCAGAGAACCGCTGACGCGCTCACTCGCGCCGAAGAGAGCCTCATGCTGAACCCTCGCGGTGGCAAACATCGGGTGGTGCTGCGAGCCGACCGCGCCTTTTTCGCTTCCCTCACCGTGCTCACGACCCGCGTGCTCGGCATGGCTCGCGCCGTGCACGACAACTACGACCCCGGCCTGCCCGGCGATCCGGTAGCCAGGTCGATCGCCCTCGAACTCGATCGAGCAGCACATGACCTGCTGCTACTCAGTCATCGGCGC
>JAODLU010000107.1 GCA_025464125.1 Microbacteriaceae bacterium
GTGATCCGCCGGGCCACTCCGAAGAACTGACGCCGCGCCAGTCCCCTGCGCTCGCGTGCAGGGGTCTCGCGGGTGCCTTCGGCTAAAGTCCAGAGCTATGGATGCCGCCACAAAGCCCCTCGCCCGACATGGGCGCCAGGCAGGGTCCAACCCGTGGCTGGCCGCGCTCAGGCTGCTCGCGGCGATAGTGGCCGTGCTGGCAGTGAGCAGCGCATCAGTAGCAGCGATCGCGGTATGGGATGTCGCGCGCACAGTGAAGCCGGGCGTCGAGCTCATCGGCCAGACTGACGGCCCTCCGCCGGACATCGGTGCGATCGACGGTGGCGTGAACGTGCTCGTTGCCGCAAGTGACAGCGGCGGCGGCGATGTCACGGCATTCGGAAAGCGCGGCGAGCGCCTCAACGACGTCACAATGCTGCTGCACATTTCGGCTGACCACCAGCGCGCCACGGTCATCAGCTTTCCGCGTGACCTGATCGTGCCGATTGCTTCATGCCCGAAGGAAGACGGCAAGGGAAACTACCCGGCGCAGGTCAACAAGATCAACGTCGCCCTCACCTATGGCGGGCTGCCGTGCATAGTCAAGACCGTGGAGAACCTCACCGGCCTCACGATCCCGTATGCCGCGCTCACGGAATTCCAGGGTGTGGTCGGAATGTCGAACGCGGTTGGTGGCGTGACCGTATGCGTTGCAACTGCGATTCACGACCAGCAGATCCCCTTCGATCTTGCGGCTGGCGAGCAGACTCTCGTCGGCATCGACGCCGTGCAGTTCCTCAGGGTGCGCTACGGGCTGGGTGACGGAAGCGACCTCGGCCGCGTGAGCAACCAGCAGCTCTTTCTCTCCGCGCTCGTGCGCAAGATCAAGACGCCAGAGACGCTCGGCAACCCGATCAAGGTCTACGAACTCGCAAAGGCTGTAGCTGGCAACATGACGCTGTCGAGCAGCCTGACCAACCTCAACACCATGGCGTCCATCGCCATCGCCGTGAAAGACATCTCCTTCGACGACGTCGTGTTCGTGCAATATCCGAACTCCTACGCGTCACGGGCTGGCCAGAACGGCGTTGTGCCCATCCAGTCGGCTGCAGACATCCTGTTCGAAGCGATCAAGGACGACAAGGCGATCCAGCTGAGCGGGTCGACGGGAGTGGGCACCGAGATCGACGCCAACGCCCCCACCGTCGCCAACCCGGCGCCAGTGGCATCCGGTTCGGCTGCGCCGACGTCGACAATCGCCCCGACCCCAGCGCCCGTGACCGAAGTCGTGACGCTGCCGAACACCGTGCATGGCCAGACTGCCGCGCAGCAGACCTGCACCCGTGGGCAGCGCGCGGGCGGCCACTAGCGTCGACGCACGGCGCAGGCCTTGGTGCCGCGGATTTACTCGAGTTCCAGCCTGAGCTCCTTGAGCAGGCGTTCGAAGCCTGCCGGAGCTTGCTCGATTACTTTCCTGCCGGTGAATCGGCCAGCCCTGCGCCCCGTCTGCGCCACGTTCAGCAACACGTGCTCGAGGTTCGAGCCGAATTCGTCGGGCACTACGCGGTATTCGGCCCGGTACCACCAGCCCCCCTGGGCGATGATCAGGAACGCGGCCGGGTCTGCTGTGTAGAGGCTCTCCGCGTCGTGCCCCGGTCTCAGCCGGGCATCGAGTGCGTCGAACACTGCCCGCGGCCTGGCCTTCACATGCCCATAAAAGCTGTGCAGCACGTCGTAGCTTTCCGGACGCGTGCGGGGAGCTTCAGCCATGCACCGACTGTAGCTGCCGGGTAGCCTCGCACCATGACTTTCCCCGTCGGCTATCTCTTTCTCGCTGGTGCGATCCTCGCTGAGGTTACGGCGACCACGGCGCTCAAGTTCACCACCGTCGAGGGCGCGGGCAGAGTGGTGCCGTACATCATCGTCATCGTCGGATACCTCGGGTCCTTCGCCTTGCTGCAGCAGTCGCTCGAGCGTGATGTGCCGCTCGGAATCGCCTACGCGATCTGGGCCGGAGTCGGGGTGGTGCTCGTCGTCGTGATCAGCCTGCTGCTGTTCCACGAACCACTCACCCTGCTGCAGATCGCAGGCATGGTGCTTGTGATCGGCGGCGTTGTGCTGCTGGAACTCGGCGGCAACCACCACGCGCCAGAGTGATCAAGGCGAGTAACCGACCGCGCGCGTGACCTACTTCAGCGACTTCTGCATGAGCACTGTGCCGAGCCAGCGGTCGAACTTGAAGCCGACCTTGCCCATGTGGCCGATCTCCTTGAAGCCGAAATTCCTGTGCATGGCGATGGATGCCTCAGCACCCTGGTCGGCGATCACAGCGATGATCTCCTTGATACCTGCAGCCTTCGATGCATCCATCAGTGCAGCCATCAGTACCTTGCCGAGGCCCTTACCGGTGGCCGCGGCGCCGAGGTAGATGGAGTTTTCCACGGTGTAGCGATATGCGGCTTTCTCTTTCCACGGGTACACGTAGGCGAAGCCGAGGATGTGCTGCGTTGGACTCTGGGCAACCAGGAACGGCATGTTGAGTTTGGTCACGTGCTGGAACTTGGAGCGCCACTCCTTGAGCGACATCGCATCCTCATCGAAGGTCACTGTGGAGTTGGCCACGTAGTGGTTGTATATCTCGCGAACGTCGGGCAGGTCGCTGGCAACCGCCGGCCTGATCACGTACTCGAACGGCACCTCTAGTGGCGGCAGGTTGCGCTGGGCTTCCCGCGGACGGTGATTGGCCTGGAATTCCTCCTCGAGCATGGAATGAGCCTAGGTCACTCGACCACGCTTCAATTAGCGACGGTTCAGTCAGCGCAATTCATTCGGCGATCGTGTTGACCAGCGGCACTGCATTCGTCCTGTCCTGGGTCAGCCAGAACGAGAGGATGCCCGCGACCACGGCGATCGCGATCAGGATCCCGCCAACAAGGTGGAACGAGTCGATGGTTGCGGCGAGGGTGGCTCCCCCGGCGACGATGGAGCCGAGGATGCTGACGCCGATCGATCCGCCGAGCCGCTGGGTGATGTTGAACAGGGTGTTGCCGTCGGCGAGCTGGTCATCCGGCAACGGCTCGAGCATCGCCACCAGCAGTGGCGTCGTGACCAGCCCGATGGAGATGGCCCGGCCGGACAGGATGAGCGCGATCGCCCAGAGCGGAGTGTCCTGCTCGAGGAACAGCAGGAACACACTAGAGACCGCGAGGATGGCGAACCCGCTGACCACGAGCACCTTCAGCGGAATGTACGTCGCCAGCTTCTGGCCGGCAAAGGTGCTGATGCCCATCACGATCCCCTGCGGGAGCAGGGCGATGCCGGTCGCGAAGGCGCTGTGACCCTGCACCGACTGGGTGAAGACGGGCAGCAGGAACACCGTGCCGAACGCGACCACAGAGCAGAGCACCTGCAGGATGATCGCGATCGCCGAGTTGCGGTGACGGATCATCTGCAGGTTGACTGCCGGATGCTCCCGGCGCAGCGCCCAGAAGGTGTACAGCACGAGAAGAACCAGTCCGCCGCTGAGCGGTGCCCACGCGATCGGGCTGTCCCAGCCCTGGGATGTTCCCTGCGTTGCGCCGAACAGCGCGCCGGTGAGCCCGACTCCGAGCAGCAAAAATCCAATCGGGTCGAACTTCGCAAGCCTGCTGCCGGCCGCGCCGAGCCCGCGCGGAATCCGCAGCAGCAACAACAGGCCGATGATGCCAACAGGCACATTCACGAGGAAGATCCATCGCCAGCCGCCAGCACCGATCAGCAGCCCACCGATTGTCGGGCCGAGGGCCGGAGCAAGAAACAGCGTGAGGGCCGCCGAGATGGGAACTTTGCCGCCGCCGATGCCTTCCTTGCTGAGCAGGATGCTGAGGGCGAGGGGTACGAGCGGAGCGCCGACGAAACCCTGCAGCGCCCTGAAGGCGATCAGCGATTCGATGTTCGGCGCGATGGCGCAGGCCGCCGAGGTGATCACGAAAAGCACCATGCTGATCGCATAGATCCGCAGTACGCCAAAGCGTTTGGCGAGGTACGCGGTCAATGCCAGCGCGACCCCGAGGGCGAGCAGGTAACCGCTGACCACCCACTGCACGGAGTCCAGTGTCGCCTTCAGCTCGGTCGCGATGTCAGGAACTGCGACGTTGACGATGCTCGAGTCGATCATGCTGAGCAGTGGGCCGATCAGCAGGCCGTAGCGGGCCATCGCCCCGAGGCTGCTGGCCGGGCTGGAGGCAGGGGCTGGAGCGTCGGTCATGGGGTATCTCCTTCGGTGAGAACGGCACCCGCTCGGGTGGCCAGGTCGCCTATCCAGGTACGCTCGCGCTCGAGCCGAGCGATCAACTCATCCATGGCGTCCTGTCTCCAGCGGGTTGTCGCAGCGGCCATGACCTCGCTGCGAAGCACCAGCACCTGTGCAAGCTGCCGGTCGATCACGGCGGCGCGGGCGGCGAGAATCGCGGCGCGGCCAGCAGGCGCGACCTCCTCGAAGAACCCGAGTCGCACGAAGAACTCTTCGTCGCTGGTTGCCAGGTCAGGCGGCAGCACCGAGATCAGTTCCATGAAGTGGCTGCGCCCGGCGTCAGTGATTGCGTAGACCTTGCGGGACGGCTTGCCGTCCTGCTCCTCGACAGTCTTCGTCACGAAGCCATCGGATTCGAATCTGCGCAGCGCAGGGTAGATCGAGTTGTTGCTCAGAGCTCCGAGGGTTGGCCGCTGCACCCTGCGCTTGAGTTCGTAGCCGTGCACCGGGCCCGCTCGGAGCACTCCGAGAATGATGATGTCGAGCGCCATTGCTCCATCATGACATAGGTCAGCGTGACCTATCAATCAGTCAGGCAGTGACCAGTCGATCGGCGCGACGCGCTGCTCGACGAGCAAGTTGTTCGCGCGACTGAACGGCTTCGACCCGAAGAAGCCGCCTGACGCTGAGAGGGGGCTCGGATGCACAGACTTCACCGTCGGCACGGCTCCAAGCATCGGTTCGAGCGCCTGGGCATCCTTGCCCCAGAGAATCGCCACGAGCGGTCCACCACGGTCGGCGAGCGCCGAGATCGCCGTCGCGGTTACCGCCTCCCAGCCTTTGCCCCTGTGCGATCCCGAGAGTCCTGCCTGCACGGTCAGCACCCTGTTCAGCAGCATCACGCCCTGGTCGGCCCAGGCGCTGAGATCACCGTGCGACGGCGGGTTCACCCCGACATCCGACTGCAGCTCCCTGTAAATGTTCAGCAGGCTGCGCGGCACCGGTCGCACATGTTTCTCGACCGCGAACGAGAGGCCGATCGGATGCCCGGGGGTCGGGTACGGGTCCTGCCCGACTATCAGCACCCTCACGTCGGCCAGGGGCCTGGCGAAAGCCCGCAGCACGTTCTGGCCGGAGGGGAGGTAGCCCCGGCCTGCGGCCGTCTCGCCACGCAGGAACTCTCCCATCGCCGCGATCTTGTCGGCTACCGGTGCGAGCGCTTCAGCCCAGTCGGGCGCGACCAGCTCGCTGAGTGGCTGTGCCATGGCGCTATCGGCGACTGTGCCAGTCGGCGAGCTGGGGGCTCAGTTCTCGCTCCCCCGCTTCAGACGACCACGGGAACATGATCCAGAGGTCGGTGCTGCGCCAGGTGAAGTCGGGCTCGAGCACCGTGTGCGACTTGGTGTAGAGGCACGCTGTTTTCACGTCGGCGCCCGCCCTGGTGATGATGCCGAGCACCATCTGCAGGGTGCGACCGGAGTCGGACACATCGTCTACGAGCAGCACCTTCTTGCCTTTGAGCGAGACCTCGTCGAGGAACGGTGCGAGGATGATCGGCTCGTCGAGCCTCTCGTCGATTCCCGTGTAGAACTCGGCGTTCAGGGCGCCGCAGTTCTTGACCTCGAGGTTGTATGCGAGTGCTCCGGCGAGCAGCAGGCCGCCACGGGCGATGGCCACAACTACCTCGGGAACGAATCCGCTCGCCTGGATCGTATCGGCGAGTTCGCGCGACCCGTCGCCGAAGTCCAGCCAGGTCAAAATCTCGCGTTCGTCAGCCATAGCCCAACGCTACTAGCATCCGTTCATGGCTACCTTGCGCGGTAAAGCTGGTGCGGTCACCCTCGGGCTGATCGGCTACCTGTTCCTGGTCGAGATCGTGAGCGGCATCCTGCAGGGCTACTACGTGCCCCTGATCAGCGACCTGGTGAAGTACCTGCATATCCGCGACGCCGACTTCAATTGGTTCGAGGCTGCGCAGCTGCTGCTGTCGGCCCTGGTCGTTCCGATCCTCGCGAAACTCGGCGACATGTTCGGCCACAAACGCATCCTGCTCATCTCCACTGTGCTGACCGCCGGCGCGACCTGGGCGCTCGTCTTCGCCGACAACTTCACCATTTTTCTCATCGCCTGGGCGCTGCAGGGCTTCTACGTCGTCTGGCTGCCACTTGAGGTCGCGCTCATCTTCGACCGTGGTCGCCGCACCGGAACCGGAGCCTCACAGACGCGACGCGCAGCCGGATTCCTCGTGGTCGCACTCGAGGCCGGGGCCATCGTCGGCGCGCTCCTCGGGGGCCGCATCTTCGGATGGTTCGACCACAACGTTCCCCTCACCCTCTCGATACCGGCCATCGCGGTCACCCTCGTCTTCTTCGCGATCCTGTTCGGGGTGCCCGAATCCACGCCGGTGCCTGGCAGGTCGCTCGACGTCGTGGGCTTCAGCATCCTGACCATCGGCCTGCTGCTGATCACCTCGGGCCTAACGTTCCTGCGGCTGAACGGCCTCGGGGCGTGGTGGGTCTACATACTCATCGCGGTCGGCCTGCTCGTGTTCATTCCTTTCGGTTTCTACGAACTGAAGCAGAAAGACCCGGCGATCGACCTGAGGGTGCTGCGTCAGCCGAATATGTGGCCGGTGCAGTTGACGGCCGGGCTCATCGGCATCAGCCTGCTTGGAGCCCAGGCACCGCTCAGCGCATATGCGGGCACCGATCCAGCCAACGGGTATGGGCTCGGGCTCGACTCGGGCGACAGGTCGACGCTCATTGGCGTCTACCTGATTTCGATGATCGGCGGTGCCCTGCTCTTTCCGCTCGTCTCCCGCTGGCTGTCGCCACGGGTCGCTCTCATCATCGCCGCCTTCCTCGTGGCGATCGGCTACCTGCTCTTCATCCCGTTCCACCTCCAGACCTGGCAGGTCTTCGCCAACATGTTCATCGCCGGCATCGGCTCCGGCGCACTCGTTGGCGCCATGCCCGCGGCGGCTGCCGCCGCCGCACCGCGTGGCCAGACCGGCATCGCGGCTGCG
>JAODLU010000160.1 GCA_025464125.1 Microbacteriaceae bacterium
TACGGCGAATGGCATCGCAGGCGAGAGATCGCAGAGAGCGGATGCCTTCTCGTCAGGCCCGACGGCTACATCGCCTGGCGCATGAGCGAAGCGCTCGACAGCGCATCCGAAGCAGAAGCGCAGCTACTGGCCGCGATCGAATCCATCATGGGAAAGGCACTCCGTTGAGCGAATCGCCGACCGACGTGACACTGCAGGACAGGGCCGAGATCGCCGAGCTGTTCGCACGGCAGGCGCACGCGATCGACGGCGGCGACGCGGCAGGCTGGGCAGCGACCTTCACCGACGACGGCAGGTTCGTCTCGCCGACCTACAAGTTGACGGCGACCGGGCCAGCCGAACTGACGACGTTCGCCGACAACTCGAACTCCGGCGCACTGGCCAGGGGCGAGCAGTTGAGGCACTACATGTCACAGACCGTGATCACGGTGGTTGGCCCCGACGTGTTTCGGGTGGACGGTTACCTCATTATCATGGCGACCTCCAGCGGAGGTGCCCGCGTCGATCGCAGCCTGGTGGTTCTCGACGAACTGCACCGGGTAGACGGCGCCTGGCTCGTGCACTCGCGCACGGTGTTCAACGACCAGGCGGCCATGGCTGCACGCGCCGTGGCACAGGAAGAGTCATGACCTACCGCCCGGAATTTCGCGCGATGATCGCTGCCCATGTCGACACGGTCAACTGGCTGGAAAAGGACCCGGATCGTCGGCAGGCCATCGTGCTCGCCCAGCGCACCGCCATGGCTCCGCCCCCGCATCCCGCACCGATTCCGGTCGCGCAGACGTGGGTGGAAGAGCTGGGTCACTCCGATCTCGTGGCCAGGGTTTACCGTCCCGATGTCGAGGGCGTGCTTCCCGTGCTGCTGTATTTCCACGGCGGCGGCTGGATCGGTGGCACCCTCGACGTGCTCGACGACAGTTGCAGGATCATCGCCAACAGCGCCGAATGCGTCGTGGTGAACGCCGATTATCGACTTGCGCCGGAGCATCCATATCCGGTGCCCCTCGAGGATTGCATGGACTGGATCGAATGGGTCGACCGGCAGATCGGTCGCTTCGGCGGAGACCCGAACAATGTCGCAGTTGCCGGCAACAGTGCTGGAGGCCACCTCGCCACCGCTGCCGTACTGCGGGCGCGCGCGGCAGGGCGTGCCGACTTCGCGGCCCAGGTGCTCGTCTACCCCGTGCTCGCGGCGAGCGTCGCCGCCGGTTCATATCGCACGAACGAACGAGGCCCTTTTCTCTCCGGCCCGCAAATGGCGTTCTTCTGGGAAAGCTACCTCGGCAGGCCGGTCGAACCTGCCGACCTCGCGAACCCGGACCTGTCACCAGGCACTGCATCCGACCTTGCCGGTGTGCCGCCGACCATTCTCGTCTCGGCCGAAAACGATCCTCTCAGCGATGAATGCGATGCGTACGCCGCGGCACTGAGGAAGGCTGGCGTGCCCATCGCCGCCCGGCGCTACGAGGGCCAGATCCACGGTTTCTTCACCATGTCCAGAGTCACCGGCGATGCTCACCACGCGACGATCGAGGCAGCGCGCAGGCTTCGCGACGCCTTCGATGCGACTGGCCGCAAAGAACTGCAGCAGCTCTGGGATGCCAGCGCCTGGCGCTGATTCACCCGCAACTACTTTTCATCGAAAACATTAGACAGAGGATCGAAAATGTCAGCTGAAGTTGAGATCGTCACCCACCCGAGCATGCGCGGCAAGGTCGCCGTCGTCACAGGGGGAGCCCGCGGCATGGGAGCGGAATTCGCCACTGGCCTCGTGGCCCAGGGCGTCAACGTCGTCATTGGAGACATCAACGCGGATGCCGCGGCCGAGACTGCGAAGCGCATCGAGTCAGAGGCACCGAAGGACGGTGGCCGCGTCGTCTCAGCCCGTGTGGACGTTACCAAGCGGGCCGACCAGGCCGCACTCGCGCAGTTCGCCCTCGACACCTACGGCGTGCTCGACTACTGGGTGAACAACGCGGGCATCTTTCCGCAGGCCGGCATCCTCGAGATCGACGAAGCGCAGCTCGACAGCACGTTCGGCGTCAACGTCAACGGTGTGCTCTTCGGCGTGCAGGCCGCTGCGGCCGCCATGGGCGACAGGGGTGGTGCGATCGTCAATATGGCCTCGGTGTCAGCTTTCAGGACGCGGGCCACGCGCGGCACCTACGGCGCCTCGAAGGCGGCGGTCGACCACTTCACCCACTTCATGGCGGTGGAACTCGGCGCCTCGGGCATCCGGGTCAATGCGATCGCGCCGGGTTTTGTAGACACCGACATGCTCGCCTGGATTCACGAGACACCTGGCGTGCTGGAGCAGGCGCTCACCACCGTGCCACTCGGGCGGCTCGGAACGACGAAAGACATCCTTTCGGTGATGCTCTTCCTGCTGTCAGACAGTGCGGCATACGTGACAGGCCACACACTCATCATCGATGGCGGATCGCGCCTCAACTAATGAACTCCACACCGACCGACACAGCAACGCCGCCCCTCGACGCAATCATTGTTGGCGCGGGATTCGCTGGCATGTACTCCATCTACAAGCTGAAGCAACTCGGTTTCTCCGTCCGGGCTTTCGAGACCGGCTCCGGTGTTGGAGGCACCTGGTTCTGGAACCGCTACCCCGGAGCGAGCTGCGATGTCGAGAGCATGGACTACTCGTACTCGTTCTCTGAAGAGCTGCAGCAGGAGTGGGTCTGGCAGCAGAAGTACCCGACCCAGGGCGAGATTCTCGCGTACGCGAACCACGTGGCCGACCGCTTCGAGCTTCGCCCCCTCATCACCTTCGACACCCGCATCG
>JAODLU010000175.1 GCA_025464125.1 Microbacteriaceae bacterium
CTGCCAGTCGCACCGCGGTCGCGGCGAATCCGCCATCGTTCGAGGCAACGAGTACTGCCGCACCGGCCGGGAGCCCAAGGCCGGTGATGGCCAGCACGAGTGCGTCTGTGCCGTTGGCGCAACCGACTACGTGTCCGCCGCCAATGTAGTTGGCGAAGGCGCTCTCGAAGGCGGCGACCGCCGGACCGCCGATCCACGGCCCGTCCCTCAGAACGCTGGCGATGGCCTGATCGACGGCGCTGCGTTCTTCGGGTGCGAGCCGCGTTGGTGTGGCCTGCGGCACATCTCCGGTCAGCACGTATGCGCCACAACTGTCGGCGTCGGCGCCATCACGCGGTCGCGCAGTGGGGACATGTGTCCTCGGTCCAATCGATCTCGACCCGGCGAAGTACGGTGGCCGGATTGCCGACCACGATGGCGCCTTCGTCGACGTTCCTGGTCACGACAGCGCCAGCCCCGACTGTGGCCCCGCGCCCGATGGTGATGCCAGGAAGAATCGTTGCTCCGGATCCGACGAAGGCGCGGGTCATCACGATGACCCCACCAGCCAGCACTGCTCCCGGCCCCACGGATGCGGCGAACCCGAGGCGGCTGTCATGGCCGATGGAGGCTGACCTGTTGACGTTGCAGTGGCATCCGATCATGGCATGTGACCCGATGACCACACCTGCGTTCACATAGGCACCATGTCGCACCACGACAGTGCTGGCGACGATGGCCGTGGGGTCTACGACGTCGATCGGGGTGGAAAACCCCGCATCGCGGGCGGCCTTCGCGGCGTCTGCTCGAGCATCAGCCGACGAGAGGCCGATCACGAAAGGACCACGCTGGGCCTCGTCGATGGACGTGAGGGGCAGCCGTTCGTCGGCTCCGCCGAAGTTGTCGATGCAGACCGGATCCTTGCCGAGACGGGTGACGGATTCGACAACATCCCAGGCATATGGCGACGCGACCGCGAACACCGCCACCGACCCGATTTGCACGTGGAAAGCCTATCGCGGGGGCATGCAGCGAGCCGGGATATGGCGCAGTGACCGATTTGGTGACATTTTCGGTAAAACGAAGAACTGTCAACAAAGAGCCCGCTACTATTGCGCAAACCGCAGTTTTGTTGGGCAGGTTCGGAGACAGATGTACGGGCGGCGCGCTGCATGAAGAGGATAGGCATCTACTTCTTCTACGACCACGAGGGTGTGGTCGATCGCTACGTGACCCATTTTCTCGAAGCGATGTCCCCGTCGTTCGACCAGATCCTCGTCGTGTGCAACGGTTCGCTCACCGCAGAGGGCCGGGAAACCTTCCAGGCGCTGCCGAACACATCGCTGCTCGTGCGCCCGAACACCGGCTTCGACGTGTGGGCTTATCGCACCGGACTGCTGCATCTCGGCTGGGACGCGCTGCAGGCATATGACGAGCTCGTGCTCATGAACTTCACGATCATGGGGCCGGTTAACTCGTTCGATGACATGTTCGCTGAGATGGACGGCCGCGACGTCGACTTCTGGGGCATGACCGTTCACAATGGCACAATCGTCGACCCGTGGGGGCTGATGCCAGAGGGGTACATCCCGCTTCACCTTCAGTCGCACTTTCTGGCCATCCGCCGTTCCCTGTTCGCGACGCCCGAGTTCCAGAATTACTGGATCAGGATGGGCCCGATCCGGTCGTACCACGAGGCCATCGCCAAGCACGAAGCTCTCTTCACGCAGCGGTTTGAGCGGATGGGCTTCCGGTGGGCCTCCTATGTCGACACCGCCGATCAGAAAGAGGTGGGGTACTACCCGCTCTACAACCAGCCAGTCGACCTGATCGAGAACCGTCTGTCACCGGTCTTCAAGCGCAAGATGTTTTTGTCGAGTCCGGCCGCCTACCTCGACGAGAACGCGAACCAGGTCGCGCATGACCTGTTCGACTACCTGCGAGAGTCTGGCAAGTACGACGTCGAATACATCCTCGAGCACATCGTCCGAAGTGCAGACATCGGCGACATCCGGTCATCCCTCCTGCTCGACAGGGTCATTGAGCCAGCCAAAGTCGCGCTGCAACCTCGCCCGCGCATAGCGGTGTTCGTCGAGGCAGAGGCGCACGGCCTGCGCGAGATCCTGTCACGCGTGCAGGCTGCAGTGCCCGGCGCCGAGCTCATCGTGCTCGGGTCGCCAGACGATGCCGGCGCGTATGCGGGCATCCGGATGGTTGCTGTCGATGCCCTCGGACCACTGGCCACAGCCTTCGAGCTGGCGAGGGCCTTCGAGTTCGCCGCCTATTGCGGCGCAACAGAAAGCCTTGTGACCTTCCCGCAGACGATCGAGCTCGCTCGCCGTGACCAGGTGCTCGATGCCATGTTCTACGACTTCGCCTTCGTGGACGGTCTCATTGCAGAGCTGCGGGCGAACACTCGAGTCGGTCTTGTCTTTCCGCCCCCGCCGATTCACGCCGGCCACTTCGGCAACGTGGCCCACGGGTGGCGGGGGCAGTTCAAACCGGTCGACGAGGCTCTCACCGTCGCCGGAATAACCGTTCGGCGTTCCCACGACCGCCCGATGGGCTACCCGGAATCGAACTCGTTCTGGTTTCGTCCAACTGCATTCGAGGGCGTGGAAGCTGTTCTCGCAGGGCTCGGCGAGAACGAGGATGCCGTCGCGACCAGGACCGGCCAGCTGTTGCTGCTGCCACTCATCGCGCAGTCGCATGGATATCTCTCGCACGAGGTCATGCCCTCCGCCATCGCCAACAACCGCATGACCACGATGCGGTACTACCTGGAACGGCTCGGAGCGGCATGGGCGCCCGGCGCAGGCGAATATTTCCGCGAGGTCGAGCACGGCCTCGCATCCGCCGCCCAGGCTCGGGGTGTCTCGACCGGCGTCGGCCTTCGTGCCCGCATGTACTTCGACACCAGGCACGGCTATACGGAATACGAGTCAGTGCCGGTCGAAGGGTATGCGCAGATCGACGGCTCCCTTCGCTTCGAGGCGTCCATTCCGCCCGGCGTCGTCTCGGCCCGATTCGATCCGGTAGACGGGTTCGCCTGTGTCTGCAGCGGAGTCAGCGCCGGCAACCATAAAATCAAGCCGATCAACCACCGCCGGGTTCGTGGCTATGACGTATTCGCCGTCGGTGATCCGCAGTACCAGATCGACGGCCCTTTCCCCGAAGGCGACCTCCTGGTCGTGACCGTGCAGCACCTGTACCCGGTAACAGGCGCCGAATGGATGCAGCACCTCTTCCCGACCAGGCGGCACCTGCCATCCATGCTCGCGAGAGTCATGCGCCGCATGGGGGACTCCGCGCGATCCCGGCAGCGGGCAAGGACCCCCGACGACATCGGTCTGCCGAGCCCGTGGGTCGACGACTTCGAATAGTTGCACCGTAGGCTGGAGGGGCAATCAAGGAGGCTCCAATGGCCAGGCTCAAGTCGGTAACCCGCTCGGCGAAACTTGGCCCGGAGGAGCGTGCCGCGGCCATTTCAGTGCTGCGTGACAAAGAGCTGGACATCCTCGTCGTCGGGGGCGGAATCGTCGGCACCGGGGCGGCGCTCGATGCAGTGACACGCGGGCTCCGCGTGGGCATAGTCGAAGGCCGGGACTGGGCGAGCGGAACATCGAGCCGGTCATCGAAACTTGTGCACGGTGGCATCCGCTACCTGGAGCAGCTGGACTTTCGTCTCGTGCGTGAGGCGCTGAAAGAGCGCGGCCTGCTGCTGCAGCGCATCGCCCCGCATCTCGTGAAGCCCGTGCGCTTTCTCTACCCGCTCAACCACCGCATCTGGGAACGCATCTACATCGGCGCCGGCATGCTGCTCTACGACGTGCTGAGCTACACCGGCGGTCGCCCCCCTGGAGTGCCGCACCACCGCCATCTCACGAAGACGCAGGTGATGCGCGCGGCTCCATCGCTCGCGCACGACGCGATGATCGGTGGCATCACCTACTACGACGCCCAGGTGGACGACGCCCGCTACGTTGCGAATCTCGCGCGCACGGCATCTTTCTACGGTGCCCACGTGGCGTCCAGGGTCAAGGTCGAAGGGTTCCTGAAAGTCGGCGAACGTGTGGTCGGCGTGAAAGCACATGACCTTGAGACTGGCGAGAGGTTCGACATCCGGGCCAAGCAGGTAGTGAACGCGACAGGCGTCTGGACCGATGACACCCAGTCGATGGTGGGAGAGCGCGGCCAGTTCAAGGTGAGGGCCTCAAAGGGAGTGCACCTCGTCGTGCCGCGGGACCGCTTCCAGTCGAAGGTAGGTCTCATCCTTCGCACCGAGAAGAGCGTGCTCTTCGTGATCCCGTGGGGCCGGCACTGGCTCGTCGGCACCACCGACACCGACTGGCACCTCGACAAAGCGCACCCTGCGGCAACCGCTGCAGACATCGACTACATCCTCGAGCACGTCAACAAGGTGCTGGCTGTTCCGCTCACGCGTGACGATGTGGAGGGCGTGTACGCCGGCCTCCGCCCACTGCTCGCCGGAGAGTCTGACCAGACGTCGAAATTGTCGCGCGAGCACCTCGTCGCCCACACGGTGCCCGGCCTGGTCGTGATCGCCGGTGGCAAATGGACCACCTACCGCATCATGGCGAAGGATGCAGTCGACGAAGCCGTCGCAGCGCTCGACGGCAACGTGCCAGCCAGCGTCACCGAGAACATCAGCCTCCTCGGCGCGGAGGGCTATCACGCCGCCTGGAACAAGCGATCCAAGATCGCCCGCGCATATGGCGTTCACAAGGTGCGCATCGAGCACCTGCTCAACCGCTACGGCGTGCTGACGGATGAACTGCTCGACATCATCCGCGAGACACCATCACTGCAGAACCCGTTGCCGGGCGCCGACGACTACATCGAGGCAGAGGTGATCTACGCGGCCCGGTTCGAAGGAGCGCTGCACCTCGAAGATGTGCTGGCCCGCCGCACCCGCATCTCGATAGAGGCATGGGATCGCGGGGTATCTGCCGCGCCGGTGGTTGCAGCTCTCTTGGGTGCTGAACTCGGATGGGATGCCGCCCGCGTCGACAGCGAGATCAACCACTACCTGCGCCGGGTGCAGGCCGAGCGCGACAGCCAGCTCGAGCCTGACGACGAATCCGCCGACCGCGTGCGGCTCGAGGCGCCGGAGATCTACTCGGCGC
>JAODLU010000204.1 GCA_025464125.1 Microbacteriaceae bacterium
AGGTATCCCATATGCGAAACCTCCAGTCGGCCCGCTGAGATTCCGAGCGCCGCAGCCGCCGGAGCCATGGCACGGCGTGCGCGACGCGAGCGAGTTCGGGCCTGTGGCGATGCAGGACCGCAGGGGTAATTTCATTGGCTCAAGGGTGACCGCGCCGATGTCGGAAGACTGCCTCACCCTGAATGTCATCGCGCCGATGGATGTGCCATCCGTGCCGTTGCCTGTGATGGTCTGGATTCACGGCGGGGCCTACAGCGTCGGATCGTCCCGGGAGATGCCACGGCAGGGCGAAACGCTGGTGCGGGAGGGTGGCGTAATCTTCGTCAACTTCAACTACCGGCTCGGGGCCCATGGTTACCTCGATTTCACCAGGTTCTCAAGCGAGGGTCGCGTGTTTGAGAGCAACCTGGGGCTGCGCGACCAGGTTGCGGCGCTCGAGTGGGTTCGGGAGAACATCAGTGCATTCGGCGGCGACCCGCAGAACGTCACGCTGTTCGGGGAATCGGCTGGCGCAAACGCCGTGACGACGCTCATGACCGTGCCAGCAGCGCGTGGGCTGTTCGCCAAGGCCATCGCGGAGAGTTCGCCAGCTGACGCTGTCTACCCGAAAGAACTGACCGCGGTGTGGGCGCAGGATTACGTGGAACTGCTCAGCAAGCTCGTCGACGACCTGAGTACCGACAGCACCAGCGGGGAGGACGCGGCAACACTGCTCGACTCCGCGTCTGCGGATGATCTCGTTCGCGCCACGATCAGCATGCAGCGCCTCACCCCGGATCGGGTGCCAGGCACGATAAGCCTGTGTCCGGTCATCGATGGGGAGTTCCTGCCTGAGCGCCCGATCGATGCGATCGACAACGGTCACGCACATCCCGTGCCGCTGATAATCGGCACGAACGCGCGGGAGGGCACCCTTTTCACCGGTCGACTGGATATTCTCGCGACCACTCCTTCGCGCATCCGTGCGATCTTCGCAAAAACGAAGAAGAAAGCCAGGAAGCGGCTGAAGGCCCTCTATCCAGGCTTGCCTGCGCGCCAGGCCGCTGCAGACTTCGGCGGCGACTATTCCTTCTGGTACCCGTCCATCAGGGTCGCAGAGCGCCATGCGGATGTCGCGCCGGTCCATTTCTATCGCTTCGACCTGGCACCGCGGCTGGCCAACGTGATCGGTTTGGGTGCGACCCATGGCATCGAGCTTTTCGCGGTCTTCGATCTGGCCAGCGGACTGTTCGGGCGCACTATGGGGATCCTTGGCGGGTACCGGGCGTTCACCGCGACCGGAAAGCGGATGAGAGCGAACTGGCTCAGGTTCGCCCACTATGGCACCGTGGATCCGTCATGGCCGCCGTACACGACGCGCCGCCGCAACACCCTGGTTATCGACGCGACAGACAGGGTCGAGACCGACCCGAGCCAGGAAAAGCGGCTGGCCTGGCAGGAATTCGTTCCCCACGTGTGACCGACGCCGTGCCATTCCCGCCGGCAGCTAACGCTCTTCTAGTTGAAGATGTAGAGCGCGAGTGACTCTGCCACGCAGGCCGGCTTCTCGCCGCCCTCTGTGTCGATCGTGACCTGCATCGTGGCCCTCGCGCCCTGCGGCGAATTGACTACCTCGACCAGCTTCACCGTCGCGCGAACCCGCTTGCCAACCCGAACCGGGGAAGGAAAGCGCACCTTGTTGAGGCCGTAGTTCACGCCCATCTTGGTGTTCTCGATGCGGTAGATCATCTTCTGCAGGGTTGGGATCAGTGAGAGCGTGAGAAATCCGTGGGCGACTGTGCCGCCGAACGGATTCTCAGCGTTGCGGGAGACGTCAACATGGATCCACTGGAAGTCGCCGGTCGCCTCGGCGAACTGGTCGACCCGCTCCTGGGTGATTTCGAGCCAGTCGCTGGTTCCGATGGTCTCGCCAACAGCGGCCTCGAGCGAAGCGAGGCTGTCGAAAACGCGGATGTCGCTCATACTTTTGGCCCTCCAGCCAGATAGATGACTTGTCCGGAGACGAAGCCGGACTCCTCTGAAACGAGGAAGTTCGCCAGCGCCGCGACATCCTCGACCTGGCCGACCCGGCGAACCGGGATCTTGGCCGCTCCCTGTGCGATGAATTCTTCGAAGGTCAGGCCCATACGCTCGGCAGTTCGTGCCGTCATGTCTGTCTGGATGAAGCCGGGGGCGATCGCGTTGGCAGTGACGCCGAACTGGCCAAGCTCCTGTGCTAGCGCCTTGATGAAGCCGGTAACACCGGCCTTGGCGGCGGAGTAGTTGGTCTGTCCGCGGTTGCCGAGGGACGAGGTCGATGACAGGCCGACAATGCGGCCCCACTTGGCCTTGACCATGTACGACTGCACAGCCTTGGTCATGAGGAATGCACCCTTGAGGTGTACGGACATGATGATGTCCCAGTCTTCGACCGACATCTTGAAGAGCAGGTTGTCACGAGTGATGCCTGCATTGTTTACAAGAACCAGAGGGGCACCGAGCTCGGCGTTTACGCGTTCGACCGCCGCGTTGACGCTCGCCTCGTCGGAGATGTCAGCTTTGACGAAGATGGTCCTGCCGCCAGCTGCATTCAGTTCTTCCGACAGCGCGATGCCTGCGGCCTCGTCGAGGTCGATGATGGCCACCGGGCGTCCTTCTGCGACGAAACGGCGCGAGATCGCGGCTCCGATGCCCCGTGCCCCTCCCGTGATGATGGAGACGGCGTCAGCATTGCTGGTCATGTGTGGCTCTTTCGTTGTAGCTGGGTTCGTTATTGCGGGATTCTGCGACGTAGCTGGGCGGAGTGTCAGCTCAGGCGCTCGAGGATCATGGCCATGCCCTGGCCACCACCCACGCACATCGTCTCAAGTCCGAACTGCTTGTCGTCGGTCTGCAGGGCGTTGATCAGTGTGGTTGCGAGGCGGGCACCGGTCTGGCCGTATGGGTGGCCGAGCGCGATTGCACCACCGCGGGTGTTGAGCTTGTCGAAGTCCATTTCGAGTTCCCACGCGGAGGCAATCACCTGTGCGGCGAATGCCTCATTGATTTCGTACAGGTCGAGATCTTTGATTGTCATTCCGGCATGCTTCAGCGCTGCCTGGGTGGCACCGACCGGTCCGAGGCCCATAATCTCCGGCGAAAGTCCGGAGACACCGGTCGCCACGATGCGCGCGAGCGGAGTGAGACCAAGCTCTTTCGCTTTGGTGTCGCTCATGATCACGAGCGCTGCTGCACCATCATTCCGCGGGGTGCAGTTTCCCGCAGTGACGGTGCCGTTCTCACGAAACACCGGGTTGAGTGCCGCAACTGCTTCGTACGTGGTGCCAGGGCGAGGGCAGTCATCTTTGTCGACAACCGTGCCGTCCGGCATAGTGACCGGGGTGATCTCACGGGCGTAGAAGCCGTTGTTGATTGCCTTCTCAGCTTTGTTCTGGCTGCCAACGGCGAACTCGTCCTGGTGCCTGCGAGTCACGCCGCGGATGGACGCGACATTCTCTGCGGTCTGGCCCATTGCGATGTACGGGTCTGGGAGCAGGCCTGCAATGCGCGGGTCGGTCCACGGCTGTGGACGCTCAGCGTTCGAGACAGTGCGTGCCATCGCCTCTTCGAAGAGCGGGTTCTTGGTGTTTGGTGCGCCATCTGCGCTGCCGAGGCCGTACTGGCTGACGGTGTCAACACCAGAAGCAATGAAGACGTCTCCCTCTCCAGCACGAATGGCGTGCATCGCCATGCGAGCGGTCTGAAGGCTGGATGAGCAGAACCGGTTTACCGTCACGCCGGGGACCTGGTCCATACCGAGCAGCACGTTCACGATTTTCGCGATGTTGTAACCGGCTGCACCTGCTGGATTTGCTGTACCCATCATCACGTCGACGATCGTGTTCGGGTCGAGCTCGGGGATGCGGTCGAGGGCCACACGAGTGATCTGGGCCACGAGGTCATCTGGACGGATGGTGGCCATCGAGCCCTTGTGGGCCCGGCCAATCGGGGAACGAACTGCGCTGACAATCACGGCTTCAGGCACGGATGCTCCTCGGTTTCACTCGACGTTGATGTGTTCCAACTAGACGAATCATATTTCTGATTTAGCGATATGGTCAATTTGTCGTTTCGAACACCAACCAAGGTCGGTCGGATTTCCTCACCGGGGCTCCTCACCGTCGGAAGAACGAGGATCCAGATGCTTGCCCTGCGACTCTATGGCGTAAAAGATGCCCGTCTCGAGCAGGTGGATGAGCCGGTCGTTTCCCCCGGCACGGTGAAGCGGCGCATCGAGTGGGCTGGCGTCTGCGGCTCGGACCTGCACTTTTATGCCGGCGGGCCTTCAGTTCCAGCCGACCAGGAGCACCCCCTGTTCCACGAGCAGGGTCCGCACATCATGGGTCATGAGTTCTCGGGCATCGTGACGGAGCTGGGGGACGGCGTAACCGGACTGTCGATCGGCGACCTGGTGGCCGTGCGCCCGAACGTCTGGGACGGAACCTGTGAGGCGTGCCTCCGGGGTGAGCCGAACCTCTGCGACAACCGGGGCAACATCGGCTACGACGGTGGTGGCGGGGGGTTCAGCGAATTTGTCGTGGCTCCGCAGGAGAACGTCTATAAGCTGCCGGCCAGCTTCGACGCGAAGCTCGGCGCTCTCGTCGAGTCGCTGACCGTCGCGTGGCGCCCCGTGCGCAAGTCCGGTGCGAAGAAGGGCACGACAGCGCTGGTCATCGGCGCCGGACCCATCGGCCTCGGCCTGCTCCTCTGCCTCAAAGCTGTGGGTGTTGAGCAGATCATCGTGAGCGAACCTGGTGCGAGCCGCGCGGCACTGGCGAAACAGCTTGGCGCCGACGTGATCAACCCCATGACCACGGATGTAGCGAAATACGCGATCGAGGCCACGAGTGGCAAGGGCGTCGACGTTGCATTCGACGCATCCGGATTCGATGAGAACACGTTGCCCTCCGCGTTCGGGGCCATTCGGGTTGCTGGAACCGTCGTCGTCGTTGCTCGGTTCCACGGCATCGTGCCGATGGACCCGAAGGACTTCCTGTTCGGTGAGAAAACGATCACTGGCAGCTATTCGTACACCGACCAGGACTTCCGCGAAGTGATCGAGGCCATCGACTCAGGCCGGCTCGACCCGATGCCGTTGGTCAGCAGCACAATCGGTCTCGACGAGGTCATGACGCGTGGCATCGAACACCTTCTTGGCGATGGTCGGGCGACCGAGGTCAAAATCCTGGTCTCCCCGTCATTGCACGCCTAGGCCAGCGCGTGGACATCACAGGAACCATCCAGAAGCAGGCCTGGGTCGACAAGACCGTTCCGCCAATTGAGCAGGTGCGTCCGCAGGTATGGTCGGTGCCGATCGACTTCCATTTCAGCCCGGTGCGGTACACGTTCAGCTACCTCGTGACCAACGACGCCGGGGAATGCATAGTTATCGATCCTGGCTGGGACAGTGAACTCGGCTGGAAGCAACTCACCGATGGCCTGGCAGCTGCCGGCCTGACTCTCGAATCGGTAGTCGGGATCGTCTCGACCCACCTGCACGCCGATCACCTCGGCATGGTTCAGGAGCTCATCGACAAGACCGGCGCCTGGTTCGGCATGCATCCCCTGGAAGACAGTTATCTCGCGGAATACCCCGATGTCGCAGGCGCGCGCGAGCGTGACAATTCGTTTTCGACGCGTCTCGGCGTTCCGCAGGACAAGCTCGAGCTGACTGCCCTGACCACAGAAGAGGTGGTGTACACCCACGCCCTCGCTCGCCCGACGCTCCTGCTACAGGATGGCGACATCCTTCCGCTCGCCGGCAGGCAGTTGCGCGTGCTGTTCACACCTGGCCACACGTCGGGACACGTCTGCATAGTCGACGAACAGAGCGGGGTCATCTTCACAGGCGATCACATCCTGCCGAGGATCACGCCGAACGTGGGTATGAATGCCTACCGTGGCCAGTCCGCCCTCACCTCGTATTACGAGTCGCTCGAGCGGATGCCCGAATTCGACCACCTCGAGGTGCTGCCTGCGCATGAGTACCGGTTCTATGGACTCTCCGAGCGCGCCGAGGCACTGCGCGTTCATCACGAGGAGCGCTCGGCCGAAATCGTCGAGGTCGTGTCCGACGCAGGGTCACTCACGGTCTGGCAGATCGCCGAACGCATCTCATGGGCGCGCGGGTGGACAGGTCTGAATGGTCTCAACCTGCGGGCCGCGCTGGCGGAGACCGCAGCGCATGTACAGTACCTGGCGAGCGTTGGACGACTGCAGTGGGGTGCTCCGGGTGGCGGATCCGACAGCTGGGTCGCGACGCTTGCTGCGTAGCTTTGCCAATAACTCAATGATTTATAGGTATCAGCCTTCGACGATATGATTGACGCCTACCGCAGAGTTGAGGAGCGCATCGTGCAGCCACTGTTGAGAGAGCTGGATGGACACGTGGAGACGTGGACCCTCAATCGGCCCGAATCGCGCAATGCAATCACAGACGGCGAGATGATCGATGCCGTCGAACAGGCCGCCGCTGAGGCTAACGCGTCGACTGTTGTTCGCTGCATCATCCTTACAGGTACGGGCACCGCGTTTTCTTCCGGCGGCAACCTGAACGACATCGCCACGGGCAAGGGCTACTTCGGCATGGAACCGTATCCCCAGTCCAATGGCTACCGCACGGGCATCCAGCGCATCCCGAAATCCATCTACTCACTCGACGTGCCGATCGTTGCCGCAGTCAATGGGCCGGCTGTCGGTGCGGGGTGCGACCTTGCGCTGATGTGCGACGTTCGCGTCGCCTCGAACACTGCGTTCTTCGCCGAAAGTTTCGTCAAGCTGGGCCTCGTGCCCGGCGACGGCGGGGCATGGTTCCTGCCGCGAATCGTCGGCTATGCTCGCGCAGCGGAGATGACACTCACCGGAGGCCGGGTCAAGGCAGACAAGGCGCTCGAGTGGGGCCTCGTGTCCCAGGTCGTCGCACCGGAAGACCTCTTGGCGGCAGCGAGAGTCATTGCAGATGAAATCGCCGCGAACCCTCCCCACGCGACCCGCATGGCCAAGCGCCTGTTGCGCGAGTCCGAGCGCCAGAGCCTCGAGTCGCTGCTCGATATGTCAGCGACCATGCAGTCGCTTGCGCACCACACGAAAGATCACAAAGAAGCCATCACCGCGGCGCTGGAGAAGCGAACCGCGACCTTTACAGGGGAGTGAGCATCGCCATGGAGATCCACCTCGCACCACCCATCGTGCAGGAGGGGCAGCAGCTCACCGAGCTTCGCCAGAAAGTACGTGAGTTCATCCGCGCTGGAATAGCCGACGCGACCCTCGTTCCGACTATCAACTCGTGGCTTGGGGGCTGGAACGAAGAGTTCAGTCGTTCGCTAGCGGCAGAGGGCTGGCTCGGCATGACCATCCCCGTCGAGTTCGGCGGTCGCGGCTCGACATTCCTGCAGCGCTTTGTCGTGACCCAGGAACTGTTGGCCGCGGGCGCGCCAGTCTCGGCGCATTGGGTGGCCGACCGCCAAATCGGGCCATCGCTGCTCAAGTTCGGCACTGACTACCAGAAGCAGAAACTGCTACCGGGCATCGCTAATGGCGACATCTTCTTCGGCATCGGCATGAGCGAGCCTGACGCAGGTTCCGACCTCGCCAGCGTCCGCACGAAAGGTGTGCAGGTCGAGGGCGGCTGGAAGATCTCGGGGTCCAAGGTGTGGACGTCCGGCGCGCACGCGTCGAATTACTTCTTCGCACTCGCCCGCACCGCTCCGGTCGACACCGATCACCGCCACGCAGGGCTCAGCCAGTTCATCATCGACCTGCACAGCCCTGGCGTCGATGTTCGGCCGATCGTGTCGCTGAACGGTCACCACCACTTCAACGAGGTGTTCCTCGACGACGTCTTCGTGCCGGATGACATGGTGCTCGGCACCATCGGCGAAGGCTGGAACCAGGTCACATCAGAGTTGGCCTACGAGCGAAGCGGCCCGGAGCGGTTCCTTTCAACCCTGCCGATGCTCAACGAGTTGCTGCTCGCGACCCGCCGCGGCGACCTCGCACCTGATCCGGAGCTCGGCCGCTACTTCGCTCGCATCATGGGCCTGCACCAGGTGTCGGTCTCGATCGCGGATTCGCTTTCCCGCGGCGAAGAGGTCGGAACCAGCGCATCGATAGTCAAGGTGCTCGGCACCACCACCGAGGGCGACATTGCGGAGTTCGCAACAACGGTTCCCGGGGCAGCTGAGGGCGATGCCAGCCTCGACACCCTGCGTGCGCTGGGCGACGAAGCGCTGCTCGAGCGAGCAGGCTTCACCCTGCGCGGCGGAACCAACGAAGTATTGCGTGGCGTTATCGCCCGCGGATTGGGGCTTCGCTGATGAGCGAGTTCGGTGCGCTTGACCAGGACCTCCAGCAGATGTTCGGCGACGTCTTCGGTGACTGGCGTGAGGCGAGGGGGCCGGCCGCGCTAGAGATCGAGCTCGATCGAGCGCTCTGGGCAACACTCGTCGACCTCGGCATCAGTCGCCTCACAGCGGTCGATGGCAGCGGTGCTACCTGGATCGAGGCTGCAGGCCTGCTCCGTGCCGCCGCCCGCACCGCGGCAGCCGTGCCGGTCGCCGAAAACGATGTGCTGTCCGGCTGGTTGCGCGAACAGGCGGCGATTGCCGATGACGACCTCATCCACTCTGCCTGCATCCTTGACCCTTCGGGCTCCGCACGCGCTGTTCCGTGGGCATCACAGGTGGACAACCTCACTGTCCTCTGGCCGGTCGGCGATGGCTGGAAACTTGCAGACGTTCCCGTCTCCCAGTTCCATGTGACGCCAGGCCGTGACCTCGCTGGGCAGCCGCGCGATGCGGTGAGCATCGACCTGGCAACCCTCGATGGAGCGGATGTCCCGTCCGATGTGGTTCGCGAGTACCGCCTTCGCGGGGCGCTCGCGCGCTCTGTGCAGATGGCGGGGGCGCTGGAGCGCATTGTCGAACTGAGCGTCGAGCACGCGACAAGTCGCGTGCAGTTCGGTCGTCCCATCGGCAAATTCCAGGCAGTGCAGAACCTGATCGCGGATGCCGCTGGCGAGCTGGTGATCGCAAACGCGAGTACCGATGCCGCCGTGCTGGCCCTCGCCGCCGGTGAGGTAGGTCTCGACGGGCTGGAGCTTCGCGTGGCGATCGCTCGATCCGTCACGGGTCACGCGGCCGCCGTAATCGTGCGCAACGTGCACCAGGTGCACGGCGCGATCGGCACGACATTCGAGCACCAGCTGCACGAGTTCACCAAGCCGGTGCTTGCCTGGCGGTCGGAGTTCGGGTCGCTGCGCGAGTGGGACACGAGACTCACTGAGCTGATGGTCGCGTCTGAGCTCGACCTGTGGGCTTTCGGAGTGCCAACAGATGGTCGCTGAGCAGGCCCCACTCGCGGGTCGCGTCGCCGTCGTCACTGGTTCCAGTCGCGGCATCGGCCGTGGCATTGCTGAGTCCCTCGGCGCGGCAGGAGCGACCGTGTACGTTACAGGGCGTACCGCCAGGTCGGAAGATGCTCCCATCATGTTCGGCGAGCGCATCGGTGGCTCGGTCGGGGAGGTTGCCGAGGCCGTGACGGCTGCCGGCGGCATTGGTATCCCGGTAGTCTGCGACCTCAGCGACGATGCGCAGGTCGAGGCGCTGGTCGAGCGGGTGATCGCCGAGCACGGCAAGATCGACCTGCTCGTCAACAATGCGATGATCGTGCCAGAAGAGATGCAGGGCGACCGTGGATTCTGGCAGATCCCGCTCGACGTCTGGGATCGCCTCATCCAGGTCGGGCTTCGAACCGCCTATGTCGCGAGCTACTACGCGGCGCCGCACATGGTGAAGCGGGGGAGCGGGCTCATCATCAACACGTCAGGCCCCGGCGCCAAGTATTTCTTCTACACTCCCGCATACGGCGTCGGTAAGGTTGGCGCCGATCGCCTCGCATTCGACATGGCGCACGAGCTCAAGCCCCACGGCGTGACAGCTCTCTCGATCTGGTCGGGCCTCATCCGCACGGAGCTGCTGTCGGCCACCGTGAAGAAGGTGCCGGGCTACGACCTCAGCCTCACCGAGTCACCGCAGTTCGTAGGGCGGGCGGTTGCGGCTCTTGCCGCAGACCCAGACGTCATGCGCCACAGCGGTGAAGCGCTCTACTCGGCCGAGATCGCCCTCGAATACGGGTTCATCGACATTGACGGCACACTTCCGCGCAGCAGGCGATTCCGGTTCGGTTCGCCCAACCAGTTCCTGGTCGAGAAACGCTGAACCTGGCCTGAGGCCCTGCATGAACCGCCGACCCAGCAGGGCCGGCGGTTCATGGTTCAGGATGCGGGAACGAACCTCAGCATCGGCGCGTCTTCCGGCT